>NZ_JBNPKM010000001.1:0-235849 GCF_050312955.1 Collinsella sp. SGI.241 | reverse complement strand
ATCTCTCATCGCCCACCACTTGATTGAAAAGGCTCCCAGCGATGGGGGCCTTTCTTTTTTGCACACGGCCTATCCCAGCCATGGCAAATCGATAGCAAAACGGGCTCCAGTTTGCCCAATCGTGCGCCAAACGGCACGTGACGGTCTGGAACCCGCTTCAAACTGCTATGTCTGATGGCGCTAAGCTAAAACACCCGCCAGGATCTCGATTAGGCTGTCCACATCGGCTTCCTCGCACACGAGCGGCGGCAGGAAGCGCAGTGTATGTGCACCTGTAGCGTTAATCACCGCACCAGCCACCAATGCGCGAGCCACAACGTCGTGCGCATCACCCGCAGCATCGTCCAAATCGCAGCCGAGCATTAGGCCGCGACCACGCACCTCGGTAACATGCGGCAGCTTGGCGAGCCTTGCCTCCATATAGGCACCCACCTTGGCGGCATGGTCTGCGTAGTCACCGCGCACAAGCGCGGAGAGCGTCGCGGCACACGCCGCGATGGCCAAGCAGCTGCCGCCGAAGGTCGAACCATGGTCGCCGGGCTTAAAGATGTCAGCGATTTCTTTCTTTGCCACCACGGCACCCATGGGCACGCCGTCGGCGATGCCCTTGGCAAGACTCATGATATCGGGCTCCACACCATAAGTCTGGAACGCGAACGGCTTGCCGGAGCGGAAAATACCACACTGGACCTCATCGGCGATAAGCACGGCACCCACCTCGTGTGCCAAGTCGCGCGCCGCCGCCATAAACTCCTCGGTCATGGGATGCACACCGCTTTCGCCCTGGATCGGCTCGAGCATCACAGCGCAAATCTCGCTTCCCAGCTGCTTAAAGATTGCACGCAGTTCATCTACATCGTTGGGCGTGCATGCCACAAAGCCACCCGGCAGCGGGCGGAAACTGTCCTGCAGCCAATCCTGCATGGTCGCGGCAATGGTCTCGAGCGTACGACCATGAAATCCGCCGCGCATACACACGATGGTGTTGCCACCGTTGCCGGCACGTTTGGCATACAGACGCGCGAGTTTCATAGACCCCTCGTTGGCCTCGGCACCGGAATTGGCAAAGAACGTCTCCCACACCTGCTCGCCCGCAGCCGGAGCGCCAAGCGCCGCCGCCGTGGTCTCGTCGCCAGCGGCAATCGCGTCGGCAAGCACGCGCGCACCGTCCGCATCGTCGTTGGCGAGCTTGGACAGCAACGCCGCGACCTGGCCGCGCTGCTCAATGTAGAAGTAGTTGGAGACATGCAGGAGCTTTTTGGCCTGGGCCTCGAGCGCCGAGAGCACCGCCGGGTTGCCGTGGCCTAGGCTGCATACGCCAATACCTGCAAGAAAATCGAGATATTCGCGACCGTCGTCGCCGGTGAGCTTCATGCCGTGGCCCTCGACAAACTCGACCGGCGAGCGGCCAAAGGTTTGCATAACGTAGTGGGATTCGAGCGATTGTTGAGCTGCAAGTGACATGAGATGCCTTTCGTTAAGCGCCAGGTGGCGCGGACTGTGGGTGTAACGGTGTGACGATTTCTAACCAGCTAGACCGTCTGGAGCTTCTCGACCTCGTCGAGGTTCTCGGTCAGGCGCGCCGCAAAGGTCGAAAGCGGGTGCGGGTGCGTATCAAATTCGTAGGCCGTCTCGGTAGAGTGGATCACGGTGCCGACGCCGGCATCGGTCAGCAGCTCCAGGAGCAGCGAATGCGGCGTGGTACCGTTAATGATGTGAGCGCGAAATACGCCGCCGACAAGCGCATCGACGGCCGCGCGCAGTTTGGGAATCATGCCCTTATCGACCTCGCCACCGTAGAGCATCTCATTAACCTCGTCGAGCGTTAGGTTGGAGATGAGCGAGTCTTTATCGCTAAAGTCCTTGTACAGGCCGTCGACGTCGGTCAAAAAGATCGCCTTGTGCGCGTGGAGCGCCGCCGCAACGGCACCGGCGGCGGTGTCGGCGTTGATATTGAAGAAGCCACCGTCCTCCCCCGCCGCGACGGTAGCGATGACGGGAATATACTCGCTATCGAGCAAGTTCTCGATGTAGTCGGTGTTGACATGCGTCACTTTGCCCACGCGTCCGAGCTCGGGGTCGAGCGGCTCGGCGATGAGCGTGCCGGCGTCGCTGCCCGATACGCCCACGGCCAAGTTACCGTGGTGGTTGATTGCCGCCACCAGCTCTTGGTTAACCTTGCCGCCCAGCACCTCGCGCACGATATCCATGGTCGCCGGCGTGGTCACGCGCTGACCGTTCTTAAACTCGACGGGCATATCGTAATGGCTCAGCGCCTCGTTGATGGCTTTACCGCCGCCATGCACGATGACGGGGCGCATGCCGATAATCTTGAGCAAAACGATGTCGCTCATCACGTCGCGACGTAGTTGCTCGTCTACCATGGCGGCCCCGCCATACTTGATAACGACCGTCTTGCCGGTCAGGTTTTTAATCCACGGCAGCGCTTCGAACAGCAGCTGCGCAGTTGCTTCGTTGGATTCGCTCGAACGACAATCGCGTGCGAATTTCATAATCTGCCTCGTCTTTCGTATCGTTATCGCGCTGTGCTCCGCTGCCCGCAATCGCGGCGAGATGCGCAGCGTGCCTGGAGTCTAGGAGCGGTAGTCACCATTGATTGAGATGTACTCGTGCGTGAGGTCACAGGTCCACACGGTCGTTGCCGCGTCGCCTGCGCCCAGGTCGGCCGAAATCACGATCTCGGGCGCCTCAAAACGTCGCAGGGCCTCGTCCTCGTCAAAAGGAACAGTCAGGCCATCGCGGCAGACGGGCATGCCCATCATGTCGATGGAAACGTCTTCCTGATTAAACTTTACGCCGCACTTGCCGAGCGCCATGGCAACGCGACCCCAATTGCAGTCGTGGCCAGCGATGCAGGTCTTGACGAGCGGCGAGTTGGCGACGGCACGGGCGGCGATATCGGCTTCCTCGTCGTTGGCGGCGCCGGTGACGTTAACCGTCACGAGCTTTGACGCACCCTCGCCATCGGCCGCGATGTTACGTGCCAGGCTCTCGCACACCTCGTGCACGGCAAAGGCCAGCTCGTCAAAGGCGTCAGTGCCCTCGACGATGGCCTCGGCATCCGCGGCGGCAGCGCCAGAAGCCAGCATGATACAGGTGTCGTTGGTCGAGGTATCGGAATCGACCGTCACTTTATTAAAGGTCTGTGTAACGGTCGAGAGCAGTAGGGTGTGGAGCGCCGCCGACTCGACGGGGGCATCGGTAGTAATGACCGCGATCATGGTGGCCATATTGGGCATGATCATGCCCGATCCCTTGCACATGCCGCCCACCGTATAAGCGTTGCCCACATGGCCCACAGCCTCACTGCGGTAGCGAACGGCATACTCCTTGGGATGCGTATCGGTCGTCATGATGGCACGGGCTGCATCGGCGCCGCCATGGGCAGAGAGTGCCTCGTAGGCGGACGGAATTGCCGTCTCAAACGTGTCGATCGGCAGAATCTGTCCGATCACGCCCGTGGAGGCAACTAAAATCTGTTGGGGTTCACAGCCAATGACCTGCGAGGCGATGTTGCACGTCTCGCGCGCACAGGCAAGGCCGGTCTCGCCCGTGGCGGCGTTCGCGTTGCCGGAGTTGATTGAAACACCGGCGATGATGCCATAGCCCTTGTCCGTACCGCCCAGGTTGGCACGGCTCACCTGCACGGGCGCCGCACAAAAGCGGTTAGTCGTAAACACGCCGGCGCCGGGACAGGGTTTATCGGGCACAACGAGCGCGTAATCCAGGCGCTCGGGATTCTTGCGGAATCCGGCATGGATGCCCGCCGCCTTAAAGCCGGCTGCCGCCGTTACGCCGCCCTCTACGGCGTGAATCTTGATATCGAACTGCTCAGCATTCATCGTCTTTACGACTCCTTATGTCAAACAAAAAATGGGCATCGGTTGATGCGCCATGCCAGCCACAATCATGAGACCAGCTTAAAAGTGGCGCCAAACTCGATACCCGACTACCAAATCGTTAATAATCGAATGTGCTACACCGGGCACGCCACTGTGGGCAAGCCTCGTCGCTCGTCAAAACCAAAGACGATGTTGGCGCACTGGACCGCCTGGCCCGCAGCGCCCTTGCACAAATTGTCGATGGCGCCCGTCGCCACCAGCACGCCCGCACGTTTGTTGAGTGCAAGGCCGATCTGGGCGGCATTGGTACCGACAACCGAAGCCGTCTTGGGTTGCTGGCCGGCATCGAGCACGCGCACAAAGGTACGACCGGCGTAGAACTTCTTGTAATGGTCGACGGCATCCTCAAGAGTCAGCGCTTCGAGAGCCTGCGTTGCGAGCGGCAGCGTCACCGTAGAGAGCAGGCCGCGCTTGAGCGGTGCCAGGTGCGGAGTAAAGACGACGCGATCGGTAAGGCCCAGAATTTGCTCGATTTCTGGCGTATGGCGATGTTTTCCTACGCCATAGGCCTCCAGATTCTCGTCCGCGCTGCAAAAATGGGTGCGGGTGTTGCACGACTTACCGGCACCCGTCACGCCACTGATGGCGTCGACGACTACGGGGCCGCTCTGGGCCACCCAGCCCGCACGCACGGCAGGCGCGGCAGCAAGACTCGTTGCGGTGGGATAGCAACCGGCGCAGGCGACCAGTACGGGCTTGCCGTCGGCGTGGTCGGATGCAGCGGTCTCTAAGTCCTGGCAGAACAACTCGGGCAGACCGAAGGCACGTGTTTTAAGCAACTCGGGGCTCGTGTGCTCGGCGGCATACCATGTCTCAAAGACAGACGCGTCGCTCAGACGGTAATCGGCCGAAAGATCAAAGCAAGAGACACCCGATGCAAGCAGAGCGGGCACCTGTGCCATGGCAGCCGTGTGCGGCACGGCGAGAAAAACCGCATCGCAGCTCTTGAGTTCAGGGGCGTCATGCGTGGTGAAAACCAGATCGCTCACGCCAGCAAAGCTCGGATACACCGCGGACAGCAGCTGGCCGGCATCGGCGTTGGACGTAATGGCAACAAGTTCAAACTCGGGATGGCCGAGCACGAGGCGAATAAGCTCGGCGCCGGCATATCCAGCCGCGCCGACGATTCCAACCTTTAAAGACATATCGGACTCCTTGTCTGCGGTCTTATGCGTCATTGCGCATTCCGCAGCTGTCGTTATGAGGTAGGTTGAAACTTTAGCACCCGAGAATGCATATTTACGCAAATAATTTGTGTCTTCATGCATTGAAACATACCCGACACATTCGCTTGAAGGAATTGACAAAAAAATAAGCGAGCTCTGCATTAGCCGCAGCGCATCATACTGCTGGCCAATGCGGAGCCCACCTTATACGGAATACCAAACTTAAGGGTCGCCCAGAGCAGCCTAGAGCTCGACCGGAACCCATTCGTCGTGATTGCAGATAAAAGCCTCGGGGTCCTCGACGCTAAAGAAGACGAGCGTGGGGTCGTTAGGCCCCTCATAGTGCTCGCTCAAGCGCTCAAGATGCTTCCACCCGGCCTCGCGCATTTCATCCGAAGCCCGGTCGTCCAGACCCGCACGCCCGCGCAGGATCAACCAACCATGGCCCGGCCACCAACTCGTGGCCTCAAAGCGCTGGTTTTGCAGCAGCTCTTGCCACACATCTTTGGTGCGCGCCGTTACAAACCACAGCTTGCCGTCCTGAATCTGCGCAAACGAGAACGGACGCACATGCGGCTGCCCATCCACGCTCGTCGCTAGGTACCACGCCGGCACCGACGTCAGATACTCCAGCACCGTATTCAATCCGTCCACGTTTCCTCCTGTCATCTGACCAGTCTTTTTGGAATGGGCAGCTAATTTGGGAAATTAAAGCTCGAGGAGCTCTTCGCTGCCGTCGATATCGCAGAACCGCGCGGCGATGTTGCGGACCGAGAAGAACGCAAGGCGGCCATCGTTGGCACTATCGTGTTGCTCGCCAATGCCCACCATATGCTTAAAGCCCGTCTGGCGCACCTTGTCACTCACGAATGCATCGTCCTCGAGTGCGGCCTCGCCAGTTAACACGATCCAGCACTCCCCCGGCTTCCAGCCCGATACCTCAAACTTGGGATTCTTGCTCAACTCCGCCCACACGTCCTTGTCGCGCGACGTGCAAAACCACAGCTTGTCGTTATCGACCATGGCAAACGAAAACGGCCTCACGCGGGGCTGATGCCCGTCGTTTGCATCGGTCGTGGCAAGATACCACGCCGGAATGCGCCTGAGATACGAGCAGACGCGCTCGAGCTGAGCCATGCGATCGATGTCGGTCATAGAGACCCCTTTCTTGCGCTCGAATCGAGCTTAGACGAGTTGGAGATTGATAACGACAACGCATGCCACCAGCAGCGCCATCGCCACCGCGGCCAGTGCATCCCCGCGGCCAAACGTAAGCGCATGCAGACGCGTGCGTCCCCGCTCGCCGTGATAGCAGCGCGCATCCATGGCGGCCGAAAGCGTCTCGGCATGACGGAACACGCCAGCAAACAGCGGAATCGCCACACTGCCGAGCATGCGCACGCCACCGAGCGGACCGCCCGTCACGCGCGCGCCACGGCTTGCCTGTGCATCGGCCGTCTGTTTCATCTCGGTGGCAAATTGTGGCATAAACCGCAGTGCGATACCCATAATCATGCCGAGCTCGTGCGCCGGAAGCCCCACACGCGCGAATGGTGCGAGCAGGCGCTCAAAACCCGCGGTGAGGTCGAGCGTCGGCGTGGTGAGCGTAATGGCGCTCATGCCGGCCATCATCATCGTCAGGCGACACGCCATAAACGTCGCAGAACGCAGCGAGCCCTCGCTCACCTGCAAAAAGCCAAACTGCCACAGGATGCGGCCACTCTGATCGGAAAACAGGTTGAGCACCGCGACCACCACGACAATCGCCAGCAGTGGTGCCATCGACGATAGGACCCGACGCAACGGAACCCGGGCCGCGACATAGACCAGCACGACAAAAATTGCGATCGGAACCAGCCCGCGGAAGCTGCCGACGGTGAGCGCAGTGATCAGAAATGCGAAACCTAGGAGCAACTTAGTGCGCGGATCCAGGCGATGCAGCGCGCTTTCCCCCGGATAGTAGCTGCCAAATGAGAATGCCTCCATTAGCAGCCCTCCTCTTGCGTGGCCATCTTGGAACCAGCCTGACGCGACGCCCTCAAAGGTCCGTCCGCGCAGCCTAGCAGCATGCCGGCCAACTCGTCGGCCAGCGCCTCAACCGTAAAAAGCTTGTCGCAGCGGAGCGGCACACCGGCTTGCACGAGCGACAATGCCATGCGCTGTGCAGCGGGAACGCCCAAACCGATCGATTTGAGCTCGTTCGCGTGCGCAAAAACCTGTGCGGGCGTTCCATCGGCAAACACCGCGCCCTCGTTCATCACAACGATACGGTCACAACAATTTGCCAGGTCATCCATGCTGTGCGAAACCATGACAACAGTCAGGCCCTCACGATGGAGCCGATCGATAAGCTCCAGGAAATCCCTGCGCGCAGCCGGATCGAGCCCCGCCATGGGCTCGTCGAGCACCAGGACCTCGGGCTCCATGGCAAGCACGCCGGCAAACGCCACGCGGCGCTGCTGACCGCCCGAAAGCTCAAAGGGGCTCTTGTCGCCTATCGCGGCAAGGTCGAGGCCCACGCGCGCAAGCGATGTTGCGACACGGCGAACAACCTCGTCTTGCGGCAGGCCAAGGTTGCGCGGGCCAAACGCCACGTCCTGCGCCACGGTCTCGGCAAATAGCTGGCGCTCGGGATACTGAAACACCACGCCGACCTTGGCCTTAACCGCGGCGGCGCCTTTCTTGCTTGATAGGTCGAGCCCCAGTGCGCAAACGCTCCCCTCCTGTGGACGAATCAGCCCGTTGAGATGCTGAACCAGCGTTGATTTACCCGAGCCGGTATGACCCGCCAGGCCCAGAAACTCGCCGCGACGCACCGTCAGCGAAACATCACGTAGCGCCCAGGGGCTGTTTGGATCGTTGCCCCAAAGAGTCTGTTTGCCCGATGCGCCCACAGTGGTCGAGCGCTTGCGCCATCGGCGGCGCTCGCGGGCGCTCAGCGACCAACTATGCGAGAGGTGCGAAAACTCGATGACGGGCTCCGACGCGACCATCCCACCGGCTGCAGAGGATGCATGGTCAAGCACACGAGAATCGGATGCGGAAGGCCGCCCAGCGACGTCCGCCCCGCTCCGCTCAGCATAAACCTGTGCAATCTCGGCGACCATATCCGCCTCACGCACCTGCGCGCAAACGGGTACGCCCTTCGCGCGGAGTGCCCTACCTAGACAGCACGACGCCGGCATATCCAGGTTGAGCTGGGCAAGTTCGTCCGCCCGCGTCAAGATTTCCTCGGGCGTACCGAGCATGGCAACGCGCCCCGCCCGAAACACCGCGACACGATCGGCCTCGGCGGCCTCTTCCATAACGTGCGTAATCATCACGATGGTCATGCCGCGATCGTGCAACGCGCGGCAAACCTTCATAAGGCCCTTACGTCCACGCGGATCGAGCATCGAGGAAGCCTCGTCCAAAATGAGCACGCGCGGTTCCATGGCGAGCACGCCGGCAAGCGCCACGCGCTGCTTTTGGCCGCCCGAAAGTGCATGGGTCTCGTGGCGCTCAAAGCCCACCAGGCCCACACCCTTCAGCGCCTCGCGTACGCGCTGCGCAATTTGCGCCGATGGCACGCCAAGGTTTTCGGGACCAAACGCAACATCATCTTCGACAAGCGTTGCCACCAGCTGATCATCGGGATTCTGGAACACCATGCCCGCGGTCGAACGAATGTCGTAGACCAACTCGGGATCTGATGCATCCATGCCGTTGATACGCACCGTGCCTGCATCGGGCCGCAGCAGCGCATTCAGATGCTTGGCAAACGTCGACTTGCCCGACCCATTGCCGCCGAGGATGCAGAAAAACTCGCCATCCTCGATGTTCAGATCGATACCGTCGAGCGCCGGCGTGACACCGTCATAGCTAAAGGAAACTCCTCGACAATCAATCATGCGCGGCCTTTGACCTGGTTCTTTTTAGGCGTGATGAGGTTGGAGGCCGCCTTGTACACTGCAAGCGTGAGCACCGAGTTGAGCACGGTCTTGATAAGGTTGAACGGCAGCACGGCAGGAACCATGAGCGGAGCGATCGCATCGACCGAGCCATACCAGAACCATACGCCAATGGTAAGGTTTGCAACCATAGACAGTGCCGTAGCGGCAATGACGCCGAACACCAGGCCAATCACGGCACCCTTATAGGTATGCATCTTCTGGTAGACGATAGCCGCGGGCAGAATGTAGCCCAGCGTGGCAACCAGGTTCATAAGCGCACCGACCCAGTCACCCGTGGTGAGCGCGTGAATAACGATAGCCATAGCGGCAACAGCAGTACCGGCGCCGGGACCATACGCAAAACCGCACACCATCGCCGGCACCAGCGACGGGTCGTAGGTCAAAAACGGCGCCGAAGGAAGGATGGGCAGCTGCACGTACATAAACAGGGCGCCCAAGGCGCACATCAGCGCCATGGTAACGAGCTGTTTGGTGCTCCACCTATTCGTGTTCTCAAAATGGATATGCTGCGACTGTTCAGACATAAGATCACCTGCCTCTTTCATCCGGACTCTAACCGTTGGTACTGGGATCTCACCAGTTCAGCCGACATGCGAACCAACGCACGCACGGGTCGCGGACTCATCGGCTCGGACGCAGGCACCTCGCCTGCGCCACGGTGCCCCTCTGGCACCGTCCGATTTACCGCCAGTGGGGAATTTCACCCCGCCCTGAAACAGCAATTCCAAGTCTAGCACGGGCAGGCTTTCGCGCAAGCATGCCAAGGGTAATTTATAGTGGGGATCAGTTGCCGCAACAACCACGTTCCCCACCCATCCCACAGTAACGCGCCTTTCGCGCAAAGCGCGAAACAGCGTCCGGGATACGTATCCCCAACAACCATGTCCTTCTCCGCGAGCCGACCTCAAGGCCGTAAACGCAGGGAATCCGGGGGCGTGACGGGGTTTCTCTCCGGAACATTCCGCAGGACGCAAAGAGGCTCCGCAGCGCGAAGCGCGATGCGGAGCCTCTTTGCATGTCCGAGGACGTTCCGGAGAGAAACCCCGTCACGCCCCCGGATCCCCGGTGGGAGTTCTAGACCTTGTCGGCCTTAGTACATACCGCCGCCCTGCTGACCAGCGGTAGCAGCAGCGATAGCATCCTCAAGCTGAGTGTTCTTGGGCACATCGGAAACCGTGGCCTCGGTGATGAGGATCAGGCTGGCGACAGAAGCAGCGTTCTGCAGGGTGACGCGGCTGACCTTGACGGGGTCGAGGACGCCCATCTCGATCATGTCGCCCCACTCGCCGCTGGCAGAGTTGAGACCCTGGCCAGCGGGCAGCTCGGCGACCTTGTCGACCACGACAGCGCCCTCAAAGCCAGCGTTCTTGGCAATGGTTGCGACCGGAGCGGTCAGAGCCTTCTTGACGATGTCGACGCCGATCTTCTCCTCGGGGTCGTCGATCTCGACTGCATCGAGCGCAGGAACAGCGTCCATGAAGGCGACGCCGCCGCCAGCGACAATGCCCTCCTCGACAGCAGCGCGGGTTGCCTGCAGGGCGTCCTCGACGCGGTGCTTGATCTCCTTGAGCTCGGACTCGGTGGCAGCGCCGACCTTGATGACGGCAACGCCACCGGAGAGCTTGGCCAGGCGCTCCTGGAGCTTCTCGCGGTCGAAGTCAGAGGTGGTGTTCTCCATCTCGCCCTTGATCTGAGCAATACGGGCGTCGATGGCCTCCTTGGAGCCAGCGCCGCCGACGATGACGGTGTTGTCCTTGGAGATGGTGACGGACTTAGCGGTACCGAGCATATCGGCGGTGATGTCAGCGACCTTCACGCCCAGCTCGTCCAGAGCAGCCTGACCACCGGTGAGGACGGCGATGTCCTCGAGAATGCGCTTGCGGCGATCGCCGTAGCCCGGAGCCTTGACGGCGCAGACGTTGAGGGCGCCGCGGATCTTGTTGAGGACGAGGGTGGGCAGGGCCTCGCCGTCGATGTCCTCAGCGATGATGAGCAGGCCACGGCCAGCGCGCTGGACAGCCTCGAGAACAGGCATGATGTCCTGGACGCTGGAGATCTTCTGGTCGGTGATGAGGATGTACGGATCCTTCATCACGGCCTCCATGCGGTCGTTGTCCGTGACGAAGTAAGCGGAGACGTAGCCCTTATCGAACTGCATGCCCTCGACGGTGTCGATGGTGATGTCGAACGTCTGGGAATCCTCGACGGTGATGACGCCGTCCTTGCCCACGACTTCCATGGCCTCGGCGATCTTCTCGCCGACCTCGGGGTCACCGGCGGAGATGGTACCGACGGAAGCAATCTGCTCCTTGGTCTCGACCGGCTTGGCCTGCTTCTTCATCTCGGCGACGGCGGCGTTGACGGCCTTGTCGATGCCGCGACGGATGGCCAGCGGGTTGGCACCAGCGGCGACGTTGCGCAGGCCGTCGTTAACGATGGCCTGAGCGAGCAGGGTTGCGGTGGTGGTGCCGTCACCCACGGTGTCGTTGGTCTTGGTGGCGACCTCCTTCACCAGCTGGGCACCCATGTTCTCGATGTTGTCCTCGAGCTCGATCTCCTTGGCGACGGAAACGCCGTCGTTGGTGATGGTCGGGGCACCGAACGTGCGCTGCAGGGCGACATAGCGACCCTTGGGGCCCATGGTGACGGTAACGGCATCGGCCAGAGTGTTGACGCCCTTGGCGAGCTTAGCGCGGGCATCGGTATTGAACGTAATGTTCTTTGCCATGGTAGGTAATCCTCCAAAAGAAATGTGACTCACGTCGCCGCTTCCGAGTCCTATGCGGCGACCGCGTTCAAAGACGAATCAGAGAGCCTGATGAGACTAGGCCTCGACGACGGCGTAAATGTCGTCGGCGCGCATCAGCAGATACTTCTCGCCGTCGACCTTGACCTCGTTGCCACCGAACTTGCCGTAGATGACAACGTCGCCTTCCTTGACGTCCATGGGGATGCGCTCACCCTTGTCGTTGACCTTGCCAGCGCCAACGGCAACGACGGTGCCGCGCTGCGGCTTCTCCTGAGCGTTGCTGGCGATATACAGACCAGAAGCGGTCTTCTGCTCGGCCTCGTCGGGCTTGACCAGAACACGATCTGCAAGCGGTTTCAAAGACGACATGCTTGTCTCCTCCTTTTTGGGCCGCGTGGTTATGCCACGCGAATTAACCCTATTTGTTTGCGTACGCGTTGAATGGTACCCACGAATGGCGGGTTATACAACACAGAGTCAAAAAATCTTATTTTTTGGCACTTAGATTTTCTGAATGCCGGGGGGATAACTTGTGCGCAGCTCCCGTGTGGCGCCGGAGGGGCGGGGCATAAGGTTTCCTGCTCGGGCAGTCCTGCTCGCACGAAGGCCACATTACGTGGCCTTCGGCTCGTGCGGAACTCGCGATAAACCTTATGCCCCGCCCCTCCGGCGCCACACGGGAGCCAAGTTAACTAGTTCGGGCGCGGCATTCAGAAACGTCAGTGCAGCAAAATGGCGATGCGGATAGGAACATGGGCATGGCTTTCGCTGCACGCACGGGTCCCCTGGGGAGCACCGTGCATTTTTGGGAGTATTCAGCAGACCAGGATGGCTGTATACGCGCCAGACACATCTTATTGGTCCCAAGGACGCCTTCGACCGGCGATTTGGGTCGGCAGGCAGACCCCATCAGGGCATAAAGGCATGCCTCGTGCCTGCCCGGACGCCAAAATGACGTCAATCCCCATGACATTACCCGACCGCAACGGCGCCGGCAGAGCTCGCAGTGCTGAATACTCCGTTTTTTGCACGGCCCAGGCGGGGGTACATCAGGGCCAGAAAGAACATCCCAACCTTTTTATGCAATCTGTAATGGGAAGTATGCAAAACACCATGAGGCAGTATTGCAAATGTCCAATTTGAACGCGCGGGGCAGCAGCGCCTCCACCCCACGCACAAATCCGGCAGAGCAGGGACGCTCATAACGAGTCCCCACCGATATGCAGACGTCGCTCGAGCGCCATCCCAAAATAAGTCACCCGGGCCGCGTTTAACGACACGGCATGAGCATCAGCGCTCGTAGATTACGTTACCTGCCAGGTAGGTGGCCTGAACGTTGGTGGCCTGAAGCTCTTGGGGGTCAACAGTGAGCGGGTTTTGGTCCAGGACTACCAGGTCAGCATACTTGCCGGGCTCCAAACTGCCGAGGTTTTGCTCGTCGCCTGCCGCATAGGCGCTGCCCAAGGTGTAGTTGCGCAAAGCCGTTGCCG
This sequence comes from Collinsella sp. SGI.241, assembly GCF_050312955.1. Lineage (NCBI taxonomy): Bacteria > Bacillati > Actinomycetota > Coriobacteriia > Coriobacteriales > Coriobacteriaceae > Collinsella > Collinsella sp. SGI.241. Next base: position 222,568 of record NZ_JBNPKM010000001.1, on the reverse strand, counting down.
CGTCGATGCGCTCGCTCGGCAACCAGCCGCCCTCGGGCCAGTGGCTTTTGGGGTCCTGGCGTGTGATAGCCGTGTAGAGCACATCCATGCTGGTAACGGGCGTGATGGGGCTGTCGGTACCGAAGGCTTGGCGAATGCCGCGCTGCTTATAGGTTGCGAACGGCCACATGATGCGGCTGCGCTCCAAGCCCAAATCGCGCTCCGGTCCACCCGGGTCGAGCGTAATATGGCAGGGCTGGCTCGAGGCGACCACGTTGAGCTTGCGCAGGCGGTCTATGTCCTCGGGCAGGAGGTTCTCCAGGTGCTCGAGCGTGTTGTGGCCGTGCTGGGGCAGGCCGTACAGACCGGCGGCTTCCTCGAAGATATCCAGCGCGGCATGAATCGCACCGTCGCCGATAACGTGGATGCGCACGGCGCGGCCGCGCTCCGCAGCCGCCAGAACCAGCTTGCGCATGCGCTCGGCGGAAACCGTCAGACGGCCTTGGTCGCCCGGGAAGCGCGGATTGGTATAGGGCTCGGTGAGATATGCCGTATGTTCGCTCGACACGCCGTCAAAGAACTGCTTAAAGCCCGGCGCCGAAAGCAGTGCGTTGTTCGCGTAACGTGCCTGCAGCTCTTCTAGACGCGACTGGTCATCCAGCAGCGTGGGGAACAGATGGGCACGAATGCCCAGCTTGCCGGCTGTCTGCAGTTTGTCGTAGACGTCGTCGCGGATAAAATCGCAGCCCGGCATGGGCATGAGCGACATGTCGCAGATAGAGGTGATGCCCTGCTCGGCCATGCGCCTCATTTGATCGGCGTAAGCGCTTGCGATGCGATCTTCGCCCAGCCACTCAAGGCAGCGCGGCAACAGCTGCATGGCGGCCGCCTCGTGAGCAATGCCCGTGAGCTCACCGTTTGCGTCCTTGTCGTAGCTGCCGCCCGCTGGCGGCTCGCTATCGCGCGTGACGCCGAGCGCCTCGAGAGCGCGACTGTTGAGCCACAGCGTGTGGCCGTCGCCCGAGTACATAACGCAGGGACGATCGGGAAATACCGCATCGAGCGACGCCTTGGTAGGATGCTCGGGCGGGTCCCAACGGTAGTCGCGCCAGCCCTGCGTCACAACCCAAGCGTCGTCGGGCAGATCCTGGGAAAACTCGAGCACGTGCTGCACCAGCGCCACCTCGGACGTGCCCCCATCCATGAGCATATACGGCGAGGAACCGACCGAGGTATGAAAGAAGTGCAGATGAGCGTCATGGAAACCGGGGCAGACAAACTGCTCGCCGTAGTCGATAACCGGCGTGGCGGCAGGCGCGGCGGCGATCACGTCATCGGGCTTGCCGACTGCGACGATACGGTCGCCTGCGAAGGCAATCGCCAGCTCACGGGCGGTATCGATGCCGTCTTGCGAGGTAAAGACGTTCTTAGAGCGGATAATCCGATCGATATGTTGCATGGGCATCCCCATCTCTGGCAGGAAATTCAACACCCCCGAGTTTACTCCACCGCCACAGCTGCAAAACGTCAAGCGGTAAACGGCACCTTTCCCAACCCCAACGGCCTCGCCTGCCCCTTGGGGACGGGGTAGAAATGGTAGATTTCAAGCTTGAAAGCCGCATCCAAAGCTGCGTGCATAAGCAATTTGGACCTGTCAAGGTTACGGAGGTATCCATTTCTACCATTTCTGCCCCGTCCCCAAGTGGCAGGTGGCATACTGGAAAGAGCCTGTACGATTTTGCGATAAACCAGCAAGGAGCAAATCGACCATGACGAAGACCAAGGCACAGCAGATTATGGCAGCGACCGAGGCCCGCGCGGCTGATGACGTCACCGCAGCCATCCAAGATATCGCCGCCGAGTTTGAGCCCTACATCATCAAGCAGCGCCGGCACTTCCATAAGCACCCGGAGCTGAGCCTCGCCGAAGAGCGCACGACTTCTGACATCGCCAACCAGCTCGACGCCATGAATATCCCCTACGAGCGCCCGCTTAAGACGGGCCTGGTGGCGACCCTTCGCGGCACCGCACCCGACGCCTACCGCGAGGACGGCACGCCGCGCCGCCGCATCCTGCTGCGCGCGGATATCGACGCCCTACCCGTCACCGAGCAGACCGGCGAGGAGTTCGCCAGCGTCAACGAGGGCTGCATGCACGCCTGCGGCCACGACTGCCACATTGCCATGATGCTCGGCACGCTGCAGATCCTGCGCCATATGACCGACGACATCCACGGCGAGGTCCGCATCGTCTTCCAACCCAGTGAGGAAAACGGCCAAGGCGCCAAACTCATGATCGGCACGGGTGTGCTCGACGGCGTCGATGGCGCCTACGCCGCACACATCTGGAGTGAGGTCGACGCCGGCACCGTAAGCTGCGAGCCCGGTCCGCGCATGGCCAATACCGACTGGTTCCGCATTGATGTCCGCGGCACCTCGTGCCACGGCGCCATGCCCCAGCGCGGCCACGACGCCGTCATGGTGGCGGCCGAGATCGTCAACGCCCTGCAGACCATCGTTTCGCGCGAGATCAGCCCCTACGAGCCGGCCGTCATTACCGTCGGCGAGCTGCACGGCGGCACCGCGCGCAACGTTATCGCCGGTACCGCCTACCTCGCCGGCACGGTGCGCACCTATGGCGATTCGACGCACGAGGAAATGCCCGAGCTCATGCGCCGCATCGTAGAGCACACTGCGGCGGCCCTGGGCGCCGAGGCTGAACTTACCGACTACACCATCGCCAACTACAAGGTCGAAAACGACGTCGCCTCGAGTGAGCGTTGTCGTCAGGCCGTGGTCAAGTGTCTGGGTGCAGCCGGCGAAGGCCATTATCGCGGCACGCTTTCGGGCGAGGATTTTTCGGAGTACCTGCGCCGTGTACCGGGTGTGCTTGCCTTTGTGGGCACGCGCAACCCCAAGATTGGCGCCACGTACGCCCAACATTCCTGCTTCTACAAGATCGACGAGACCGTGCTGGCTCAGGGCTCCATGGTGGCCGCTCAGTATGCTATCGACTTTTTGGCCGAGCCCACGCAAGAGGAGCTCGACGGCCCCGCTATCGCCGCGGTTGCCGAGACCAATCCCGATCTGGCAGCCAAGTTACGCTCTGCCAAGGCAACGGCCGCCGAGGCCCGCGACGCCATGCACGACGCCCGCACCGCTCGCCATGCCGCGATCAAGGGCATCCACGAAGCTCGCGCCGCCGCTCGTCACGAGGAGAAGCACAACGAGTAGTCGAATCGCGGCCATCTCGCAGCCGTAGCCACATCGCGATGTCAAAGCGGGGGCGGACGTTTCGACACGTCCGCCCCCGCTCATTCGTCAAGCACTATTTCTACCATTTCTACCCCGTCCCCAAATGGCAGGTGACAGGGCTACTCGTCTTGCGGGTCCTCGTCGGAGCTTGGCGCGGGTTCCGTCTCGGGCGCGGGTTCCGTCTCGGGCTCGGGCTCCGTCGTGGGCTCGGACTCCGGCGCAGATCCCGGGACAGACTCAGGCTCGGGCTCAGGCGCGACATCCGGAGCGCTGTAACCCGAAGGAGCGGACTTCTTCTCGAAGGGCAATACAAACGTCAGGACGTCGTCCTTATCCTCGTCGGCCCACTCGCTTGCATAACGTGCGACCCAATAGCCAACGGCACGGTGCTTGAGCATCTTGCCAAAGACCGTTAGAAATACGGTGACGAAAGCGATCAGCACCAGGAACAGCACGAGTGAGATGCCACCGCCGCTAACAATTGCCTCAATACCCGTAGGACGATAGTAGTAGCTATACATACCGACAGAGGCAATGGCGCCAAAGACCGCCGTCAAGATCCATGTGACAACGTTGGCGACCAGGCCCGTCAAAAACTCGGGAAGGAATGAAGCGCAGAACAGCTTGGTCTTATTGTTCTTAAAGGCCGCCCAGACCTTGTCGAGCGAAAACGCGCTCTCGACGCGACCGGTCACCGCAAAGTGCATCACGGCGATATCGGCGAACATCTTAAAGAAGACTCCCAGGACCGCCGTGGCAATCATAGCCAGGACAAGCAGGCCAAGCGAGCCAAACAGCGCAGTCTCGAGCGCAGAAGAGCCGTAATACGAATACGAGCCCGCCGCGCCAATTACCACGCTCTCCACCAGCGAAAGCACTACACCAATAACGGGAATGGCAGCGATAATCTCGAGCACGACCGAAATAACGCTCGAAAAGACCCCGAGGCCAAACGATGTGGAACGCATCAACGGACGATCCATGCCGTCATCGATCTTAAGCGACAGGTCGCGACCCCACTCGATGCCAAAGCCCGAACCGCACACACTCGCCACGCAGGCGGCCAAAAAGCCGATGGCAGCTGCAATACCGCCGATAACGGGAATGAACAGCACGAGCACCGACACGACACAGATAAGCGCCGGCAAAAAAGCAATCTGGCACACGCGCTGCAGCACGCCCGGAGTCTTGGTCATGTCTTGGAACGCCTGAGCCACACAGCCCTTTGGCGCATTCGCCACGGGCGGTTGCGGAACAAACTGCTGGGGCTGAGACTGTTCCTGGGGAGCGGGGCCGGCGGCCTTGACCACGGTATTAGGGGCACCGCACACGCCGCAGAACTTGTCGTTATCGCCCATGGGGGCGCCACACTGCGAACAGAACATCGAAATCATCCCTTCGTATCTAGAGTGAATCACCTGGATCGCAAACGACGTCTTTGGCAACATTATCGCGCAATGTGGGGACAAATACCCCAAGATGACCGGTTTGAAACGTAGGCGGCTTTATTCAATGGTTCGAAGGGTATATCCGCGCTAGTTCGTGCCGCGGAAGCCCTTGCCCACGATCTCGGAGCTGTCAACGATCGTGATAAACGCATCTGGATCGATATCGCGGGTATAGCGGCGCAGTTGCACTGCTTCGCGACGGCTCAGCACGCTCATGATCACCGTCACGCAATTGCCCGAGAAGGCACCGTAGCCGCGGCTGATCGTTGCCGTGCGGTTGAGATGCTTGACGATAAACTCCTCGACTTTGCGTGGCTCGGCGCAAATAATCGTACAGACCTTGCGCAAGTGAATGCTCTCGATGGCCTTGTCGACCACAAGCGTCTTGGCAAACAGGCCGAGCACGCAGTACAGGCCAACGCGCGGACCGTACAAAAAGGCCGCGATGGTCACGATGCCGATATCGACCAGTAGCAAGGCGCGTCCGATCTCGAGCGTCGTGCGACGCTTGAGGATCATGGCAAGGATATCGGTGCCGCCCGTTGAGGCGCCAATGTCAAAGACAATGGCACTGCCCAGCGCCGGCAAAATCACGGCAAAGCACAGATCGAGCCACATATCGCCCGTCATCGAAACATCCGTCGGAATGAAGAGCTCAAACAGCGAGACGTAGGCCGAAAGCGCAAACGAGGCAAAAACGCTCCAAAGGATTGCCTTGCGCTCCAAAAAGATAAAGCCCAAGACGACGAGAACCGCGTTGATAATCCACATAAAGACGCCGACGGGCAGCGTCGGGAACAGCGTGGAAAGAATGACCGACACGCCCGAGGTTCCGCCAAAAGCAAAATGATTAGGGGTTTTAAAGGCCACGATGGCGAACGCCGTGAGGATCAGGCCCAGATTGAGCTCGGCGAAAAAGCGCGGGAAGCCCGGCTCCTGGCTGCGCTTTTGACCGGCACGCTCGCCGCGCTCGATATCGGCGCGATCGACCACGCGCTCCATCGGCACCACGGGAGGACGATGCACCTCCTCGGCGGCACGCGATGCCGCCTCTGCCGCGGCGGCCTCAATCGCCCATGCCTTGCTTTCTGTTTCGTGCTCGTCGGCCATTACGGCAACCCCTCGTTAACGATTTGGAAACAATGCGCCCATTAGGGTAACGCGGTACGCGAAGATTGCAACCCTTAGTTAGACAAGCGGTATGACTACATCGAGGGCATATAGAAAACGGTCGACCGCACTTTTGCTTGCGCGATCGACCGTTTAGCGTTTTCGCAGGTAAAACCTATCGAAACAAACCTGTCCCTATTTGGTAGGTTACTCGTGCTGGCTGGTGCGGTGCTCGTACTCCTCGGGGGTGATGACATCCTCGATGCGCAGGTTGACGCCTGCCACCTCAAGGCCGGTCATCGCGGCCAGGCGCTCGGTCACGCGCGCCTTAACGTCGTCGAAAATCGCGGGTGCGTAGGCGCCGTACTCGATAATGACGGAAATGTTGACGACCACGCGGTTGTCATCGGTGACCTCGACCGTCACGCCCTTGGTCAGGTTCTCGGCACCAAACTGCTCCTGCACAAAGTGCATAAGGTTGCCCTTCATGCCCAGGACGTGCGGCACCTCGCGGGTGGCCATGGCGACGATCTTCTCGATCACACCGTTGGAATAGGTCAGCGAATCCTCGGACTCGTCCGCTTCCTCGTCATCCTCGTCCGCATCGTCGGCGGGCTCGGCCTCGACGAGCGCCCCGTCCTCGAGCGTTACGTCCTCAGCCTCGGCGGCGACGGTCTCGTCTGCCTCGAGCTCGGTATCGGCCACATCGACCTTCGTGCTAAAAGCCATGGTTCCTCCTTATGCCCACCGCACACGCGGCGGTCGAATACATACTAGCGGCCGCTAAACAGACGGCCGAAGAAGTTGACGATCCCGTTCTCGCCGTCACGGATCTGGCCAATCACGGCGCCGATCAGCACAAAGAATGCGATGACGAGTGTGTCCCACAGGCCGAGCGTGAGCACCAGCACGGCGAGCACAAAACCAGCGACGGCTCCGAGCGTGGTGTTGGGATGACGGACGGCATAGCTCCAGATGGCCGCCCCCGTACCCTTGATGAGACCCATGGCCTCGTCAAAGTCGTTGGCGGCGCTGTCGTGCTGCTCGCCGGCCTCGGGGGTGGTGTCGGCGGACTCGCTCGCCGGCGTAGCGTTCTGGTCGATCGTCAGGCGCGGGGTACGGACGGTCTTGTCTTGATTGGTATCACTCACCGGAAACCTCCACGGTCTGGACGGTAGTCTTGGACGGCAAAAAACGGACGCGCGCGGTCGTGCCCGGCGTGCCGAGCATGGTGTCGCAGGCCTCCTCGATACGTTGCTGCATCGCGGTTGCAAGGGAGGCCACGTCCCGGTCATCGAGCGCGATGGCGTCGACCTTAAAACGGACGAGCGATTCGTCGGAACCCTGCACGCGCGCCTCGACATGCTCGACCATCACACGGTCGTCGCGCTCTGCCGCAGCGCGAGCGCACGAGGAAAGCGCTGCGAGGGTGACCTCGATGTTGCGCTCCCCCGCCGGATGCACGCAGGACGGCTCGCGACGCGCGAACATCAGGCGGAAAAACCCGATGAGCACGCCAAGTGCCACGATGGCGGCGCACACCGTAACGACGACGCGAGGCATGGTGTCACGCAACAGCAGCATAAAGCGATACGTATACGGTCCCCAGAACTGGCAGACAAGCGTGCCCAGCGCCACGATGGCGGCGGCAAGGTACACGATTGCTAGGGCTCGTTTGAGTACGCGCACGCGCGCTCCCTTCAGGTTTCGGTCCACAGAATGCAAAACGATTCGCATCATTATAAAAGAGCCGGGTCCGGTGCCATACGCACGCGGATCCGGCTCATCTATTCCACGAGGCTTGTATGCTCGCTTCATTATGCCCAGATATGCACGGCTTAACCCGTGCAGGCGCTACTCCTCCTCGAGGGCAGCGATGACCTCGTCGGTCATGTCCATGGTGCTGTAAACATCCTGAACGTCGTCGAGCTCCTCGAGACGGTCGATAAGGCGCTGGACCTTCTTGGCATCGGCGCCGGAGACCTCGGTCGGGGTGGTCGGAACCATGGTGGTCTCGGAGCCCTTGACCTGGATGCCCTGCTCCTCGAGCGCCTTGGAAACAGCCATGACGTCGTTGGCGGCGGTCCAAACGATCCACTCCTCGCCGGCGTCCTCGTAGTCGTCGCCACCGGCCTCGGCGATAGCCATCATGAACTCTTCCTCGTCACCGGCAGCACCGTTGGCGATCATGGTCTCCTTCTTGGCGTTCTCGTCCAGGATCTCCTTGGCGACGACGATCTGGCCCTTGCGCTCAAACTGGAAGGCGACGGAGCCAGAGGTGCCCAGGTTGCCGCCAGCGTGGGAGAAGGCGGAACGGACATCGGCGGCGGTACGGTTGCGGTTATCGGTCAGGCAGTCGACGTAGACGGCAACGCCGGCGGGACCATAGCCCTCGTACACGATGTTCTCGTAGACGGCGGCATCGGCACCCGAACCGAAGGCCTTGTCGATAGCGGACTTGATCTTGTCCTTGGGCATGGACTGAGCCTTAGCCTTGGCAACGGCAGCGGCGAGGCTGGCGTTGTTCTCGGGCAGCGGGTCGCCGCCGAGACGGGCAGCAACGGTGATGTTGCGGCTCAGCTTGGAGAAGAGGGCGGAACGCTTGGCGTCCTGCGCGCCCTTACGATGCTTGGTTGTGGCCCACTTAGAGTGTCCGGACATACGTGTCTCCTATCGGTTTCGACCTAAAGCCCAGCGCAGATGCTCGGGCAATATAAACAAACGTCGTTATGATATACCTAGTGGCCTGCGAGATAAACCCCAAAATGAAGGCGTCGTGATGATGCAGCCCCTTGGTGCAAAGCAACCTGCCCCCTTTGCACCAAGTTAGAACCAGAGAAGGTCGCTGCGGGTGATGGTGGCGCCGATGGCGAAGGGCATGCAGGCGATGACTGGATACAGGTAGCGCATGTAGGTCGAGCCGTTGCAGGGACCGATCAGGCACACGGCGAGCACGCCCAGCAGCGGCACCCAAATGGCCAGCCCGCGCCACGAATGACGACGTAGCAGATAGACCACCACAGCGATCATGATCCACACATAGGTGGCCGAGCTCATGGTGAGCGAGATAAACGGGATGCGTTGTACTGCCACGCGATACAGGTTGATCAGGTGGTCGCACCAGCGCACAACCTTGCTATCGACCGGATGGAAGTCGAAGTACTTGAGGTTATCGGGCTTCGCCATGATCTCGGCACTGCGCGCCGTGCTGTAGACCCACGCATCGCGGGCACTCGGATAAAAGTAGCCGTAGTAGTTATTGATGAGCGCCGAGATATAGCACTCGGGATCCTTTTTGAACATCTGGGCCCACACCTCAAAATAGGCCTTGATGTCCTCCTGCGAGGCGTACTCGTTAAAACAGTTTTTTACGGCATCCGACTTGTCGGGGTTGTAACGGCGGCCCAGATTCTCGTACTTAAGCACCCGATCGATCGCAGCGCGTTCCTTATCGGTCACCAGACCGTCGCAGGGAGCTTCCTCAATCGTGCCGTCGTCTTTGACCTTGGGGTTAACGCCCGAATTAAGGCCGTCGTGCTTTTGGACGAAGCGCGCCGTCTGTTGAAACGGAATCGAGAGGATCTCGCGCTTGGAACCCGGCGTGATATCGTGCTCGGGCATAAAGACCTTGGTAAAGTACATGTTGGAGACAAGGCAGAGCACGAGCACCGCGAGAACGCCGGCCCAGCGGAAGCGCGGCGTGGCGCATGAGGGTGCGACGCCAGATTGTTTGACCACGCGACGGGCCACATGCGCGTCCCAGGCGCAAAACGCCGCCGCAATCACGCAGGCCGCCAACGGAAAGACCAGGCCGCCATTGCGCAAAAACGTGGAGCCTATGGCGCCCAGCACGAGCAACAGCCAGTCGTGGCGCGCAAAGAGCACAGGCGTGCGCTCGCCCGCGCGCTCGGCATTGACATCGCGACGGGGCAGGCCACATGCCACGAGCTTGACGGTCTGAACGAGCAGTACCAGAAACGCATCGGCAAACAGTACGTCTTTGGTCAGCAGCGCCGCGTAGTTGGAGAACATCGGCATAAACGCAAAGAACAGCAAGATGACGCCGCGGACCGGCAGGCTCACGCCCAGCTTGCGCAGCGACGATATGGAATAGGCCACGCAGGCGGCCGTGATGACAAATTGGGCGCAGGTGTAGATGGCAAGACCCGCATTGGCGCTATTGAATAGCGAAAGCCCCAGTTGCACACACGAGCCGATGATGGCCGTGTGCACCACCGGATGATGGCCGTTGAGCAGCACGTTGGGGTTAAGCAGGCGCAGGTAGTCGCTCGTGCCGTTGGGGTAGTTGAACCATTGGCGGATCTGCGCGCCCGTATCTCCCATAAAGAGGCCGGGCAGCGAGGCGATAAGCGTGGGCGCCCAGACAATCATGAGCACAAGAAACGGCCCAACAAAAGGATGGACCGAGAGCACGGCGTGGGTAACACGCCACACGCGGCCAAAATGCGCCTCCGAAAACGGAATGCGGCGGGAACTCAACCAATCCAAAAACTCAAAAGCCAGATAGAAGGACACAATCGCCAGAAGCATCCAGCCCGCGCCGCCAATCCAGGCGCAGATAACGCGCGCCTTGTCGCCCAGCACAATCTCGGCCGAATCGGTGAGGTCGTAACTGCGGCCGAACACCATGCAGACGGCAAAGAACAGCGATGGCAGCACGACCGAGGGGCGCCAAGCGTCACCGCGGCCAAAGAACACATAGCGAAACGGCAGCGTGAGCAGGCAGGCCAGCGCGAGCAGCATCACAGCGTCGGTATGGCCGGCAAATGAGAGGAGTACCTCGTAGCACACGTAAAGCATGCCCGTCGCCTTTGGATCGATCGCCAGGACCGCGTTGCTCGACACCGGGGCGGGATCGATGGAAAACGCCGTAGTCGCCAGCAGGGCGAGCAAAAATGCGACGAGCGTCTGCTTGGCGGGATAGCGCTTAAACCAAACGATGCGGGCGGCGTCGCGCGCAGCCGTTGTGGAGAGATCGGAATCCTTCACAGTCCGAAAAGCCTTTCTAGAAACCTGCCAAAAAGGGACAGGTTTATTTTGGCAGGTTTTATCTGGGGAAACGTTACGGTTCTGTCATCGTTGCCTGGCAAAACCGCCACAAAGGCGCCTGTCCCCTTTGTGGTGGTATGTGGTGGTTAGGCGTCGAGATAGATGCGCTGGGGACGGTTGCGACGGAGGGCAAAAATGATGAGCGCCAGGCCGGCAATCACGAGCGGCAAACTCAGCAGCTGGCCCATGGTGATGACGCCGCCCAACAGATAGCCCAGCTGGGCATCGGGCACGCGCACGAACTCAACGAAAAAGCGGACAATGCCGTACCCCATCACAAACACACCCATAAACGTACCCTGGGGCAGCAGCGGTTTTTTGCGGCTGAGCACCTGCAGAATGCAGAAGAGCACAATGCCCTCGAGAAATGCCTCGTAGAGCTGGGATGGATGGCGCGGCATATCGCCCGCGGTGCCGCCAAAGATCACGCCCCAGGGCAAATCGGTCGGCTTGCCCCACAGCTCGCCGTTGACAAAGTTGGCGCAGCGCCCCAGGCACAGGGCCAGCGGAGCACCGATAACGGCAAGGTCGGCGATGGTCCAGGCGTCGAGCTTGTACATGCGGCACACGAGCACGCCGCCGATGATGCCGCCCACCAGGCCGCCATGGAAACTCATGCCGCCTTCGTTGGTGGCAAAGATCTCGAGCGGATGCGCCCAGTAGTAGCCGTCACCGTAAAAGATGACGTAGAACAGACGGGCGCCAATGATGAGGCCAAAGACCACACCAACCACGACACTCATCAGGTCGTCGACCGTAATGTCAAAACCCCAACGACGCTGCGTGCGGTACATGACGACCGCCGTGAGCAGAGCTCCGACCACATAGGCCAAGCCGTACCAGTAGATGGTGATGGGCCCCGCCGAAATGGCGACAGGATCAAGCATATGGTAGAGGTCGTTGAGCATATCGGTCCCCCTGTTCCCTACATACAAATGCGGCCGCGGGCCTTTCGCTCGCAGCCGCACATTTGGGCATGACGTCTATGCGGAGCACATCGCCCGCAGCTTTCGCTTCTCAGAACGGCGCATACTCGTCGTACAGATCCTCGACCTCGCCGGAGGCATTGACCTGCTCGACACGCGTAACGCCGGGCACGTGCTCCTTGAGGATACGCTCGACGCCCATGGAAAGCGTCAGAGCGCTCATGGGGCAACCGGCGCAGGCGCCCTGAAGCTCCAGCTTGACGACGCCCTCGTCATCAACGCCCATATACTCCATGTCGCCGCCGTCGGCCTGCAGGTTGGGGCGAATCTCTTCAAGAACCTTCTTAAGCAGCTCTTCGTTAACAGCCACAGGGGCTCCTTTCTCACAATAACGCGGGCGCGCCCGCGGACAGAGCTATGTTACTACAGCCATGTACCCGCTCGCGAGCCGTCCATGCGCGCGGACACGACTTTCACGAGCAGTTAATTTGACAGTCAATTTGGAACGGGGCTTAATTAGCCGCTTTTGCCAACGCCCGGCGCTCGTACACGCTGCCGCTACTGCTGCGTTTGTTCCCCGGTACCAATGTGGACATCGACGATAACCTGGCGGAAGCTAATGCCACAGGAGTCGAGAATGCGGCGGCTGATGCGGCCGTCGTCGGTGTCGGCGTACTTATTGTCCAGATAGACAACCTCGCCCACACCTACCTGCGCCAGAATTTTGGCACAGTCGTGGCACGGGAACAGCGTGACGTAGACCGTGGAACCCTCAAGGTCCTTGAGCGAGCCGCGGTAGTTGAGCACGGCGTTGGCCTCGGCATGAACTACGTAGTTATGTTTGTCCTGCAGCGGGTCATCGCTCGTACCCCACGGGAAAAAGTCGTCGTTGAGCGCCGAGGGCGTACCGTTGTAGCCCACCGAAAGAATGCGGTGGTTGGTGCTGGCGATGCACGCGCCCACCTGCGTATTGGGATCCTTGCTGCGGCGCTGCGCGGCGATGGCCACGCTCATAAAGAACTCGTCCCAGCTAATAACGTCGCGGCGCTTGCCCGACGCGGTTTGATGAAGATCGTCCGACATGGCAGACACCTCCGAAATCGAAATAGTTTGGCCCATTGTAGCAGGTGAAAGGTGGGGCTGTTTCCTCCCGGCGCCGACGTCCTTGGCTTTATGCGCGGCGAGGCTTTTGGTTGATGCGGTACAGCTCGGCGAGACCCCGCAGCGTCAGCGCGTCGTCTACCGTCAGGCTGTGGCCGACCAACGCCGCGAGCGCCTCGGCATCGTCGCCGGTGATGACAATGGGCACGGTGCCCTCGCCTGCCGCCTTGGTCGAGCGCATCTCGGCAAGCACCATGTCGAGCATGCCGTCGATACGGGCCACCTCGCCCAAGACCACGCCCGAGCGCATGGCCTCGCGCGTGTTGCGACCGATCACATGCGTGGGTGCCGAGGGCTCGACTTGCGGCAGGCGCGCCGCAGCGGCCGAGAGCGAGCGAGCGCCGAGCGCCAGCCCCGGCGCGATAACACCGCCGACAAAGGTTCCGCGTGCATCGATGACCTCGATATTGGTCGTAGTGCCCAGGTCGATCACGATGCACGGAGAGCCGTAGACGGCACGGGCCGCCACGGCGTCGGCGATGCGATCGGGACCGATCTCGGCCGGGTCGTCGTAGTGCACGGGCATGCCGGTCTTAAGTCCCGGCCCCACGGTGAGCACGCGCCCCGTGCAGGTACGGGAAAGTGCCGCCTTCCACGGGCGCTCGAGCGCCGGCACCACACAGCTCAGCACTGCTGCCGCGGGAACGAGCACACCAGGCATGCCCGCATCGGCTGCCAGTGCGCCCATGACCCGCGCGAGCCTCATGCGCGCCTCATCGGCCGTAATGCTCGGCGGCGTCGTGATCTCGCACGTCGCAAGCGGGCATTCCTGCGCCGCGGCCGAATCCTCGGCAAACAGACCAAAGCGAATGAACGTGTTGCCCACGTCGACCGTCAATATATATGCGCACCCATTAAGCATCGTCGGCGCTCCTTTCGTCTGCCCAGCAGTATATCCCCTACCCGAACCAGCCATCCCAGGTAGTCATTTTGGGACGGGGCTATTTTAGCTACCCCAATATGTCGGTTGATATTTGCCCCAATCCCAGATAATTCGTCGACTGTCAAAGGGTAGCTAAAATAGCCCCGTCCCAAAATGACTAAAAAAGCCCCGTCCCAAATTAGCTGGTTTTGGCAGGGCATGGGACGGGCGATGCCGCTATACTGATGCGCGGTCGTTTGCGAGCTCACGCGGCGGCCCTTGGTAACCCGACTTCCCGCGCCGTATCCGTAGCGGCGCTTGCGGGGGAAGCGGATATACGCAAAGGAGTTCTATATGGGCAATCCCTCGAACCGCACCTCTATGCGCGGTCAACTCACGCTGCGCGGCGTCGTCATCGGCGTCCTTGGCTGCGTGATTATCACGGCAAGCTCGGCCTACACGGCCCTCAAGATGGGCGCCCTCCCCTGGCCGATCATTTTCGCTGCCGTCATCTCGTTGTTCTTCCTTAAGCTCATGGGCAATGCCAGCCTCAACGAGGCCAACGTTACCCACACCATCATGTCCGCGGGTGCCATGGTCGCCGGCGGCCTGGCGTTTACCATCCCGGGCGCCTGGATGCTGGGCTATGCCGACCAGATCAGCTGGCTCGACATGTTTATCGTGGCGCTCGCCGGCACCATTTTGGGCCTTCTGGCAACGGCGCTCATCCACCGTCACTTTATCGTGGACGCCGCGCTGGAGTTTCCCACCGGCAACGCCGCAGCCCAGACCCTGCGTGCTACCGAGGCTGGCGGCAAGACCGGCAAGCAGCTCTTTGGCTCCATGGCCATCGCAGGCATCTATAGCGTGCTGCGCGACGCCCTGGGCGTGGTGCCCAGCATGCTGTGCACGCTCAATATCCCCGGCGTGACCTTTGCCATCTACAACTCGCCCATGTTGCTGTCCATCGGCTTTTTGGTGGGCTTTGCCCCCGTCGCCTTCTGGTTTGCCGGCGCGCTGCTGGGCAACTTTGGCATTATCGTCGGCGGCACCGCTGCCGGCCTGTTCGATATTGTGACCGCGCAGGGTATCGTCAAGTCCTTAGGTATGGGCCTTATGATGGGCTTTGGCGTCGCCGTCGTCCTTAAAGACATCCTGCCGCAGGTCGCCGGTATCGTCCGCGGTCTTGTCGCCGACAGCTCCACCGACACCGACGAGCAGTCGCTCATCTCGGGCTCGCTTAAGCTCGACGCCGGCATCATCGGCCTGGGCACCGCCGCCATCGCCGTGATCATCGCCATCGCGCTCGACCTTGGCCCCGTCCCAGCCGTCATCGTCACGCTGTTCACCTTTGTCACCACCATCATGAGTGCGCAGAGCTGCGGCCAGACGGGTATCGACCCCATGGAAATCTTTGGCCTCATCGTCATGCTCATCGTAGCGGCCTTCGCGCAGCTTGCGCAGGTCAAGCTGTTCTTTATCGCCGGCATCGTGGCCGTGGCGTGCGGCCTTGCGGGCGACGTCATGAACGACTTTAAGGCCGGCGCCGTGCTGGGCACCAACCCGCGCGCACAGTGGATCGGCCAGGCCATCGGCGGCATCGTGGGCGCACTGGTCGCTGCCGCCGTCATGGTCGCGCTCGTCACCGCCTATGGTCCGGACGCCTTTGGTCCCGACAAGAGCTTTGTGGCCGCGCAGTCAAGCGTAGTCGCCACCATGGTCTCGGGCATCCCGAGCGTGCCGTGGTTCGCAGGCGGTTTTATCGCCGGCATCGTCATGTATTGGCTCGGCATTCCGGCCATGATGATCGGTCTGGGCGTGTACCTGCCGTTCTACATGTCGCTCACGGCCTTCTTGGGCTCCTGCGTCAAGCTCGCCTACGACAAGTGGGCAGCCCACCGCGACGCCGGTGCCGGTCTTTCGGGCAAAGAGAAGGCTTCCAAGGATGCTGCCTTCCAGGAGCAGGGCCTGGTCGTCGCCAGCGGCCTGTTGGGAGGCGAGTCTGTCGTTGGCGTTATCCTGGCGTTTGTCTCCGTCGGCCTGAGTCTGCTGGGCTAAACCCAACAACAACGTACCCGTACAGAGCGCGGGGCCGGAGACCATCCGGCCCCGCGCTCTGTATCTGTCGAAACACTCGGCCGCAACCGCATTTGACGTCCCCCTTACCTGCTCGTCTAAGTTTCACGTCAAGATGACCGCCCCGCCCGCCACGGTGTAGAGTACATGCTGCGAGCGCACCCGCGTTCCTGCGGCAATACGAGGTGGACATGGAACTCGACAAACAACAGATCAAGCGACTACGCAAACGCCATCACCGGCGCCACGGTATTCGACCTGCCCATAGTGAGGCCCTGGAGAACACCGGCCGCTTCCTAAAGCGCGCATTCAACATTCGCGAGGGTCGCGCACCCTATCACGTGATTCGCAAGCGCTTTGTAAACGGGGCGCGGCTGACCGGCTCGCACTTATGCATCCTCATCATCGCCATGCTCATCGCGAGCATCGGCCTCGATATCGACTCGGACATTGCCATCGTGGGCGCCATGCTCATCTGCCCACTCATGGGATCGGTCCTTGCCATGGCATATGGCATCGCCACGCTTGACCGCGAGATTGCCGTCGAGGCCGTCGCCGGCCTCGCGCTACAGATGGCCTTTTGTCTGATCACGTCCACGCTGTATTTTAAGCTCTCGCCCCTTGGCACCACCACGGCCGCCATCATCGACAACTCGACGCCCACTGTGTGGGACCTTGCCGTCGCGCTCGCGGGCGGCTTTGCAGGCGGGCTGGGCAACTCGCGCGACCAGGAGCCCGCCACGCTCATCGCCGGCGTGGCCGTGGCGACCGCGCTTATGCCACCCCTGTGCGCGGCGGGCTATGGCATCGCCATCGCAAGCGGGTCGCTGTTTCTCTCGGCGCTTTACGAGTTTGGCATCAACGTGGTCTTTATCGCGCTGGCGGCCGAAGCCGTATTGCTTCTCTTACGTGTACCGCTCAAGCGTGACCTCAACGGCGACGGTATTGTGACTGCTGAAGAAAACGCCGAGGTCGACGAGCTGTCACGCAAGGTGCGCCGCCGCATCATTGTAGGCACGGTAGTCTTTGCCATCCCCTGCATCGTTATGACGGCGGGGTCTATTGGCTCGGCGCAAGCCGGCGTGCAGGACGGCTACGGCGTCACCGAAACCACGCGCGAGCTTGCCGCGGTACTGCCGGGCTTTAAGGATTACACCGTCGCCGTCGAGACCTCGGCCACCGAAGGCGACGAGAGGGGCATCGTCGAGCGCGAGATTGTCGCCCATGTGACGACAAGCGAGGCGCTCGGGGCACACGACCGCCACGTCGCTCGCAAGCTCATCGACCTCAACGTGCCCGAACTCGATCGCGTGGAGTTCGATGTGGCGTGATGCGGGAGCCGCGATGGGGCTCGGCGCGACCGCGATGACGTTCAATCCAGCTCACGGCAAAATCGACGAGCTCACGCTGACGCATAAAGCGAATCGTCCCGTTGCCAAGCGGCGCGGTGTGAACCCTGCATTCCCGCTCAAAGGCAGCACCGATCTCATCGAAGTCCTCGCCATCGACAAAGAGCGTGCGGTATTCCTTCCACACGCGCTGACCGTTTTCCATAATTGCACTGTGCTCCACGCAATCATGCTTGCCGGGGTATTGCGCACGGGCATCTGCTAAATGCAGCGACGTGTTCTTGTCGTAGCCCACGCCTACGAGCAAAACGTAACCGTCCAGATCGTACAGACGCGAAATGGGCGACCCGTCGCCAAAGATGTTGCTTAAGTCATGGTTCTCCGTCAGGAACTGGGCACGTGCACCGTTTGCCGCCACCGAACGCGCCGGATGATCGCTCCTGAGCGTTCCTGGCCATGTGCGAAACATCTCAGCCACCGCACCCATCGTGTTGGTGGGCGTGATGCGTTTGTCGTAGGCAGGCCAGTTATCGCGAATCAGTTGCCACCACTCTTGGGGTTCCTGCCAATGAACACCACTTGCGGGGTCCAAGTTTTTCCATGATTGCGTCGGCATCATGACGGTGCCGGTTTCGCCCACCGTCTGGAGCAGCGCCTCGATCACTGGTTGAGCGCCGCCGCACACATATCCAAGTGCGCTGAGCGAGCAATGGACCATAACCGTCTGCCCCGCGCACATACCGACGGCGGAGAGCGCGTCGAGGATATCCTGCTTAAGCACGATTTGCCGATCCATTGCCGTTCCCCCTCTATCCCCACGCATCAGTTGCATTTGCGTCAGGCGCCAAAATGGCACACGGGCCATGCGGCGCACTGACAATGCAAAAGATACGTTTCTCAATGTTGCCGAGGAATCTTTTTAGTACTTGAAGAAACCCTCGCCCGAGCTTTCGCCCAGCTTGCCTTCGTCGAGCATCTGCTTGAGGACGGATGCCATGGCCTTAAAGTTGTAGGGCATCATCATCTTTTTGAGCAGCGGGCTCACCAAGCCCGGCACCTTCTGATACTGCATGACGATGTTGTAGGCCGTCTGGATGCCCACGGTGTCGAACACGCGGAACGGGCCCTTGGGCGCGCCAGTGCCGCGCGTCCATGCGAGGTCGATGCTCTTGGGGTCGCTGACGCCCGAAACGTACAGATCAAGGCCCGAAAGCAGCCACGGCACCAGCATGGAATTGAGCAGATAGCCGTTCTTTTCCTTGTTGACAGGAAGTGCCAACATGCGAATGTCGTTGGCGAAGTCGACGAGCTCATCGAAATAGCGCTTGTCGGTCTGGTCCTGAGCCATGACCTCGGTCATGTTGTTCTTCCAGATGGAGTTGGCAAAGTGCAGCGACAGGTACTTCTCGGGGCGGCCGGTGTACTTGGCAAAGGTGCTCGGCAGCAGCGTGGAGGAGTTCGTCACGACAACAGTCTTTTGCGGGAGAACCGGGGCGAGCTTCTTGTAGAAGTCGATCTTTGCCTGGGTGTCCTCGGCCATCGACTCGATAACCAGATCGGCGTCGGCCACTGCCTTGGCAAGATCGAGCTCTAGCTTGAGTGTGGAGTAGGCACGCTCGACGGCGGCGAGCGCCGCCTCCTTGTCGAAGGGCTGGTCGCTATCGGCGATACCGGCACACCACTCGCCCGTGCCGTCCGCCATGCCCTCGATAGCCGCGATGTACTCCTCGCGCACATGATCGATCTTGGGCTGAGTGCGGCCGATGCTGCCCTCGCTGCGCAGCCAGATCGTCACATCGAAGCCGCAGTAGGCAGCCTGAAAGGCAATCTGGCTTCCCAACACGCCGCCACCGGCAACACAAACGGTCTTGTAGCTCATAGGAACAGTCCTCTCTTACGTAATTCCATGGATGTGTATTTATTCAACCGTAAGGATGACGCGCGCTGAGGGTGGGTTCCATAAACGGACGGTAATTTGCGGCGAACGGCTACATATGTTCATTATCTCTCGATTTTGAGGGCATTTTTTGGCGCTGCTGAACCGCTGTTTTCGGAAGTGCGGGGAAAAATCGGGTTTCGCCGACCAGACCGGCTTTTTTTACAACAAAACCGCAGGTCGCGAGAGTCTAAAAAGGCGGTGTGCTCAGGAGGTTCGCGTTTTTCCCCGCACTTCCGAAATTCGAGTGCACAGAAGGCTGCAACAAAACGATTTACGCAACATATGTCCAGCAAAAACGGGTGGTAGCCGGTACGGCTGCCACCCGTTTGCCTCATATCTAGCGCATAGCAGGCCAACTACTTCTTAATGCCGCGTCCCAGACGCTTGGCGACCGATGCAACGGCCTCCTCGCTGGCCGAGCCACAGCTCACGCAGCCACCATGGTCACGCATCTGGCCGGTGACCTCGTCCATCGCGAGCGGCGCCACCTTCTCGAGCTTAAAGCCCTTACCGGCGCGCATGTTTTCCTTGGCCACGCTGATCATGAGCTTAATGCGGTTGAGCTGGTTGACCTCGGACGCGCCGGGGTCGTAGTCCACTGCGACAATGTTGCTCTCGGGGTGCTGACGGCGCAGCTCCTTGATTACGGCCTTGCCCACCACGTGGTTAGGCAGGCACGCAAAGGGCTGCGTGCAGATGATGTTGGGCGCGCCATGGTCAATCAGGTCGAGCATCTCGGCCGTGAGCAGCCAGCCTTCGCCCATGTTGTTGCAAACCGAAAGCACCGTACGGGCCTTGTCCGCCATGGTGCCGATGCACTCGGGCGCCTCAAAGCGGCGGGACTTTTGGAGCAGCTCCTCCACCGGCGTACGCATCCAGTCCACGAGCTTGATGAGCGCCTGCATACCAGCGCGCGTGGTTGCAGAGCTTCCGAGCTCATCCTTCTGCAGCTCGGCGTTGCTCATGGAGTACAGGAAGAAGTCGAGCAGGCCCGGCACCACGGCCTCGCAGCCCTCGCGCTCGATAACGTCGACCACGTGGTTGTTGGCTGTGGGGTGGAACTTGACCAAGATCTCGCCGACCACGCCCACGCGCGGCTTGGTGCCCTCGCCCACGAGCGGCATGGTGTCGAACGCGCGGATGGCCTCGCGGCACAGCTTGGTGTAGTTGTGGCGGTTGAACTTGGGCGCCAGCTTGCGGGCGCGCGCCATGTACTCCTCGTAGAGTGCGTTGGCGGCACCGGGCGTAGCCTCGTATGGACGACAGCGATAAAGCATCTGCATCATCACGTCGCCAAAGAGCACCGCGTAGACTGCCTGCTTAAGCAGCGCCGGCGTAATCTTAAAGCCGGGGTTGTCCTCACCGAGCGCCACCGCCGAAAGCGAGATCACCGGAATCTCGGGGTGGCCGCTCTCGCGCAGGGCCTTGCGGATGAGTGCGATGTAGTTGGTGGCACGGCAGCCGCCGCCGGTCTGGCTGATAACCACGGCCGTCTTGGACAGGTCGTACCGGCCGCTCTCGATGGCCTCCATAATCTGGCCGGTCACCAAAATGGACGGATAGCAAATGTCATTGTTCACATAGCGCAGGCCGGCCTCGACGGCGTCGTGATCGGTCGAGGGCAGCAGCTCCAAGTTGTAGCCGGCACCGCGGAACACCTCTTTGACCAGGTCAAAGTGGATCGGCGCCATCTGCGGGCACAGGATGGTGTAGCCCTCCTCGCGCATCTGCTCGGTAAAGGGCACCTTGGGCCACGCGGTCGATGCGCTCTCGCGCTGAGCCTCGAACGTGTACTTGCGGCTCGCGAATGCGGGGGCATCCGTGGAGGGAGCCACCGGCGCGGCATCGCCCTGCTCGTAGGTCTCGCCCGCGGCCGCGGCCTCGGCCAAACGCTCGGCCTCCTGGTCCTTAAGCGCGGCCATGAGCGAGCGGATGCGGATGCGCGCGGCGCCCAGATTGGACACCTCGTCGATCTTGAGCACGGTATAGATCTTGCCGCTGGCCTCCAGAATCTCCTGCACCTGATCGGTAGTCAGAGCGTCCAGGCCGCAGCCGAAAGAGTTGAGCTGGATCAGGTCCAGGTCGTTGCGCATCGTCACAAAACGGGCGACGGCGTACAGGCGGCTGTGGTACATCCACTGGTCGACGACGCGGATGGGGCGCTCGGGCTTCACCAGGTGCGCAAGCGAATCCTCGGTAAAGACCGCAAAGCCAAAGCTCGAGATAAGCTCGGGCAGGGCGTGGTTGATCTCGGGGTCGTTGTGGTAGGGGCGGCCGGCGAGCACGATGCCGTGACCGCCGTGGTCCTCGACCCACTTAAGGGTCTCCTCGCCCATGGTCTGGATGTCCTCGTGGAAGCGTGCATCGGCCTCAAAGGCAGCGTTGACGGCGGCATCGACCTCGGAGCGCGTGATCTTGGGACCGCGCACGCGACCGCGACCGGCCTCAGCATCGGCCACGCGGTCGACGGCAAGCACCTGGTACAAGCGGCGCTTGAGCTCGGTCTTGTCGTGATAGGGCACAAACGGGTACAGGAACTCGATGTTCTGCTCACGGATCTCGTCGATGTTGAGCGCCAGCGCCGTGGGGTAGCTCATGACGATGGGGCAGTTATAGCAATTGCCAGCCGTCGGATCCTCCTTGCGCTCCCAGCGCACGCACGGCATCCAGATAAAGTCGACATCGCGGTCGATAAGGTTCATCACGTGGCCGTGGCTCATCTTGGCCGGATAGCACACGCTCTCGGACGGCATGGACTCGATGCCCGCCTGGTAGGTCTTCTTGCTCGACTGGTCGGACAGCTGCACGCTAAAGCCCAAGCGCGTAAAGAACGCGTGCCAGAAGGGGTAGTTCTCGTACATGTTGAGTGCGCGCGGGATACCCACGGTGCCGCGCGGGGCCTCGTCGGGGCTCAGCACCTCGCGATTAAAGAGCAACTCGTTTTTCTTTTTGAAGAGGTTAGGGGCCTCGGTCTTTTGCTTTTTGTGGCCGGCGCCCTTCTCGCAGCGGTTGCCGGTAATGAAGCGCCTACCGCCGCCAAAGTCGTTGACGGTGAGCTGGCAGTTGTTGGAGCAACGGCCGCAGCGGACGTGCTTTTGCGTCACAGTGAGGTGCGCGATGTCCTCGGCCGAAAGGATGGTCGAGGTGCCGTCGGCGCCAGCGCGATCGCGGGCGAGCAAGGCTGCACCATAGGCGCCCATGCAGCCGGCGATGTCGGGACGCACGGCGTGAACGCCGGTGAGCTGCTCAAACGCGCGCAGCGTGGCATCGGACATAAAGGTGCCGCCCTGGACGATCACCTGGCTTCCGATCTCCTTGGGATCGCGCAGCTTAATGACCTTGAACAGGGCATTCTTAATGACGGAATAGGACAGACCGGCCGCGATGTCGCCCACCGTGGCGCCTTCCTTTTGCGCCTGCTTAACACGCGAATTCATAAAGACCGTGCAGCGACTGCCCAGGTCCACCGGAGCCTTGGCATGGATGGCGGCGTCGGCGAACGCGCGCACGTCCATGTTCATAGAGACGGCGAAGCTCTCGATAAAGCTACCGCAGCCCGACGAGCAGGCCTCGTTGAGCATGATGTGCTCGATGACGCCGTCCTTGACGCGCAGGCACTTCATGTCCTGACCGCCAATGTCCAGGATAAACTCGACGCCGGGCAGGAATGCCTTGGCTCCGCGCAGGTGCGCGACGGTCTCGATCTCGCCGGAGTCGGCCTTGAGGGCCTCGATGAGCAGCGCCTCGCCGTAACCCGTGGTGGTCACGTGGCCGATGGTGCAGCCGGCGGGGATGTGGTTGTAGAAATCGGCCATGATGACCTTGGCCGTACCCAGGATGTCACCGTTGTTGTTGCCGTACCAGGTATGCAGCAACTGACCGTCCTCGCCCACGAGCGCGGCCTTCATGGTGGTGGAACCGGCGTCGATACCGATGAACACGCGACCGGTGTAGCCTTCGAGCTTGCCCTTGGGGACGACCTCGGTGTCGTGGCGGGTCTTGAACTCGGCAAAGTCCTCGTCGGTGGCAAAGAGCGGATCCAGACGCTCGACCTCGGCGCCCTGTGTGTCACCCAGGGCATCGATGGCCTCGATGAGCTGCGGGAACGTGCTGAGCTTATTGGACTCGTGCGCCATGGCGGCACCGCTCGCCACAAACAGGTGGGCATTTTGGGGCACGATGCGGTGCTCCTCGTCCAGGTTGAGCGTGAGGTAGAAGCGATGGCGCAGCTCGGAGAGATACTGCAGCGGGCCGCCCAGGAAGGCGACGTTACCGCGGATGGGACGGCCGCACGCCAGGCCCGAGATGGTCTGGGTCACGACGGCCTGGAAGATGGAGGCGGCCACGTCCTCGGGGCGGGCGCCCTCGTTGAGCAGCGGCTGCACGTCGGTCTTGGCAAAAACGCCGCAGCGGCTGGCGATGGGATAGATGGTGGTGGCGTTGGCCGCGAGTTCGTTAAGGCCGCTGGCGTCGGTGTGCAGCAGGGTTGCCATCTGGTCGATGAACGCACCCGTACCGCCGGCACAGGTGCCGTTCATGCGCTGCTCAATGCCGTTATCGAAGTAGATGATCTTGGCGTCCTCGCCGCCCAGCTCGATGGCGACATCGGTGGCCGGGATGAGGGTCTCGACGGCACGCTTGCTGGCGATGACCTCCTGGACAAACTCCAGGTCGAGCCACTGGGACAGCAGCAGGCCGCCCGAGCCGGTAATGGCGCAGGTCATTTGGGCCGTCGGCAGCACGGCCGCAGCGCCCTCGAACAGGTCGCGGGCGCAGGCGCGGACGTCGGTGTGATGGCGCTGGTACTTGGCGTAGACGATCTGGTTGTCATCGTTGAGCACGGCGAGCTTAACGGTGGTGGAGCCAACGTCGATGCCCAGGTGCAGGTTGCCGTGGGCGTTGTCGGGGTTGAAGATCGCGCCTTCGGGGGCGTGGGCGGCGGCTGCGGGGTCGGCGACGGTAGCGGGCTCGCTAGCGACGGACGTCTCCCCTACCGAGTTCTTGGCATCGGCAACTGCCTCGGCAACTTTCTCGGCAGCCGTGGTCGCGGCCTTCTGCGCGGCGTCCACCACGGTGGGCGCAGCCTCGCGTGCGGCGGCGACCATGCGGTCCTTGATGCCCTCGACGAGTTTGCTCATTGTCTCTCCTCTTAGTTGTTGGACTCGACGGTTACGGCGGTGTCGGCCGCGTCCTCGAGCTGCAAGTTCAATAGCTTCATGCCGTACTCCGGCACGTTGATATCGATGGGTTGGCCATACAGGTCACCAGGACGCACAAAAGCGAGCACCGTCATCATGCGCGCCATGGCCTCGGGCGATTCGGTGAGCCCACGCTCAAACCAGCGCTGAATCATGCCGACCTCGGCACTCACGACGTAGGTGACGTAGTAGTCAAAGAACGTGCCCAGCGCCAGGCCCAAAATGCCCGTCTGTGCACGCGGCACCACAGCCTCACGCGCGGTGTCGATAATCCTTTTAATGAAGGCCTGGTCGCCGCCCGGACCCAGCAGCGCACCGATCAAGTCGCGGTTGGCCGCAAGATAACGCAGTAGCTCAACCGAACCGGGCGCCGGCTCGAGCTCATCGATGTTGTGATAGAGATCGGGCAGCCGAGCTGCGGTGATGAGCTCAATACGCTCACGGATCTCGGCCAGCAAGCCGTCCTCGATTTGATTGATAAAGTCGGGGATATCGCGGTAATGCGAATAGAACGTACGGCGCGTAAGGCCGGCGCGCTCGGTGAGCGAAGCGACGTTAATGCGCGAAAGGTCGCCGCTTTCGGCTAGTTCGCTGGCAAGTGCCTGGCGAAGGGCACGCTGCGAGCGAAGGGACCGGCGATCGCATTTCTCGAGCTGGGACAAGCGTCCTCCTTGTTACTCAGCCTGTGCGCTATTGCACAGTGCGAGTATTATTGCACACCGTGTGCATCAACACGTAAAGGCAATATTTGGATGTGACGAAGGGGCAGTCCCTTTGTCACATCCATTCTCTCCTGGTCCCGTTAATGGGACCGACGGCCTCCACACCTGTTGCATCATGCCGGCAATGATCGATAAGGAGGCCGACATGAACAATCAGGCAAGCGATGGCATCACCGATGCCGGCAAAGACCTCGTCCTCAGTTGCATCAGAAGCCAAGAGCTGCGAGACCACATGCGCAAATACTTATACTGGCCGGCACCAATCATCGCTGGCTCTCTTAAGACGCTTGATGAAAAGCGCACCATGCTCGAGCAACTCCGCAAGGAGGTTTCGCCGGAGCTGGTCGAAGATATCGACTCGCATCTCGCCCAGCTCAACAGCGCGCTCGACATGCTCAACAACGTCGAGCGCGACCGTGGAATCCTCCTGCTATACGTCATGTTCTACAACGAGGAGGAGCGTGACGCCGACGCCCTCGACGGTCCCTTCCCCACCGCATCGTGGGAGGCCGCGCAGGCACTCATGAAGCGCTACATCGAAGAGTATCCTGAAGACGACTGGTCCGAATCGTACTGGAAGATCGACCTATACACCCCAGAAGACCTTCACGAACATCAAACGGCGCAGTCCTCCCTGGCGTTTGCGGCAACCAAGGATGGCGAGCTTATATTTCTCCGCGATCAGCGCAATAACCGCACTCGCAAATCGTATGTCGAAAGCGCCTGGCGAAACGATAGCAGACGGTTCTGCAACAGCAACGAACCCATCTATACGCCGTGGGTCCCAGGCGACATCCTCAAAATCGACGGTCGCCCCTTTGATCACGGGCCTCGCTTTGCCATTGTGCTCGAAAACGACTACGAGCACACGCTCCGGGGACAGATCTGGTGCGCAGGGCCTAGTAAAGATCACGGCGTTAAGGAGGGTTCACTTTCATCCGGCACCTACAGCGACAGTCTCCTGGACCCCTTCATCCCCTCCGCCCTCTACACCGCCGAGTGCTACACCGGTGAGCTGCCGGACGACTGCGCTTTTATGCTCGAGCTTTCGCAAATGCTGCACGACAACCCCGACTACGGCAAGCAATGGTCCGAAGGCTCGGTCGGACATGACTGCCTTCAGCCGTATCGCAAGCCCGCCAACCAAAGCGAGCTGGATATTCGTCCGGACATCTTCGAGTTTTTAGACTCGCAAAGTATTAAGGAGCATCTTCAACGAATCAACTACGAGCTCACCACGCCCGTAGCGGCTTTCATTGTCAATTGCTCGCATAAAGCAACGCTGCAACAAAAGCTCGAAGGCTGGCAAAAGATCATCGACAATATGCCCAATTGCACTATGAACCGCAGAAACGACACGGTCGTCATCCCGGACTTCCATGCCTTTCTGCGCAATGTCATCAAACAGGAGAAACGAAAACTCGCGCACCTTAAAAGGACGGACGGTCAAAGCCTGTACTTCTTTGAGGACTACTCGTGGGACTGGCGCGGGCAGGTCGGCTATCTTTACGGCCCGTACAGCAGTTATCAAAAGTGCTTCGATGCCATCTGGAAAGAGCTCGACGGTGACGATCCCAAAGCCATCAGGATCACCCGTCGTCCCATCGACCCAGAAGAAGACCACTATGCCGACGACATGGTCTTACTCAATGCGAACGGCGAAGTAATGTCTTGCGATTACCGCAACAAAAGCGAGTGGGACGAGGCGGGCACCGCCAGCGATTTCGAGGACATGTGGTTTGATATCCCGACGCCTTTCCATGCCGGAGACATCGTCTGCAACCTCCAACGCCCCGACAAGCCGATGGTGCTGTTTGACCTGCAAACTTGGGGATCCGAACGAGTCGACAAAGAGCTGGCCTCCTCCGTCTACAAAGAGCGCCTCGTTCAAAAGGCCGACAAGCTATTGCGCTGGCACCGATATGACGGCGACACCAGCGACATGTACGCCTACGGCTGCCAAGTCTCATCCGCCTTGCATTTCCCCTTCTACATTGGGGAGCCTGAGGGCTTTCTTTTGGACATCGACTATTACCGCAAGCCGCTCAAGTCAGAGGAGCGAATCCTTTACGGCGTCAGGGCATATGTCAAAGGCGACCTGGCGGTTGATTCGCTCGCCGCAATGGCCAGCGCATGCGAGCTACAGGCGCTGGCGGAGAAAAAGGCGCGTGGCTTCGAGGATGCAGACGGTTGGCTCAAGGACCGCTACCCGGAGCTGTTCGATGCGACGGCCGATCCCTTCTTAGAGGGAGGTTGCACCAGTTACGCTTAGTTTTTGAAACGCCACTACCGATTGTCCTTTCAGTACGCGCACACTCATGTACCAGTGCGTTTCCAAAAGTATGTTTGACGCGAGATTCAGATGGGACCCGTTAATGGGATCACAAAGCACAGCCTCTGATGGATGCTAACGGCAACGACCGAATTGGAGGTTGCTATGGACAGCCAAGCAGATACCGTGATCACCGATGCCGGCAGGGAGCTCGTTTGCAGTTGCATCAAGGACGATGAGCTGCGTGCTCATATGTTCAAACACATGGGAATGGCAGATGGCTCCCTCTGTAAAACCATCGGCGGCTCCCTCAAGACGCTCGACGAAAAACGGACCATGCTCGAGCAGCTTCGCAAAGAGGTCTCATCGGATTACGCCGAGACGATCGACTCCGGCCTCGAACAACTCGACACTGCACTCGATATGCTTTACAACGTTGACCGTGACCGCGGTATCTTGCTGGTCTCCGGCGTGTTTTACAGTGAAGACGAGCGCGGGCACGACACCTTTGATGGCCCCTTCCCCGTTGCCTCTTGGGATGCCGCTCAAACCCTTATGAAGCAATACGTCGATGACGACCCCGATGAAGATTGGTCCGAATCATTCTGGCAGATTAAGCTCTATACCGCCGAAGACTTACACGACTGCCCACGCGCTCAAGCCTCGCTGATATTCGCCGCAACCATGGCTGGCGATTTGGTCTTTTTGAGCGACCGCCGGAATCAGCGGACTCCGCATCAAAGCATCAATCACTTGCCGTGGAACAATAGCAAGCACTTCTGCGCCAATGGTGAGGTCTTTTACACTCCCTGGGTCCCCGGCGACATCATCAAGATCGACGGTCGGCCCTTCGACCACGGCCCTCGTTTCGCCATCGTGCTCGAAGACGACTACGATAGTTCGTTCAAAGGCCAGGTTTGGTGCGCCTATCCGAGCAAAATCTACGGCGTTGAGGAAGGCAATCTCCGCTTGAGGGATTTCACGGACGGCTTCCTCGACGACTTCACACCCTCTGCGCTCTACACCGCCGAACGCTATATCGGCGACTTGCCCGATGATTGCTCCTTTATGCTCGAACTCTCGAAAAAGCTGCACGATGACCCCGGCTGTGGCAAACATTGGTCGGATGGATCGGTCGTACACGACTGCTTGCAGCCATATCGCACATCGGCCGGCGCCGGCGTCAACGCCATACGTTCGGACATTCTCGAGTTTCTCGACTCGCCCGATATCAGAGAGCATTTGGAAGGCATCGGCTACGAGCCCACCACGCCCGAGGCAGCGTTCATCGTCGACCATTCGAACGAGAAGACGCTGCAACAGAAGATTGAGGCCTGGCAAAAGATTCTCGAAAACATGCCCAATTGTGCGATGAGCAGGCGATACGGCACGTTCAATATCCCCAACTTCCATGTCTTTCTTCGCGACGTCATCAGATGGGAGCGCAAGAAAATCGCCCGGTTCAAACAGCCTGGCAAGCACATGTATTTCTTTGAGGACAAGACGGGAAGTCCCCCTGAGAGCGAGTGCAATTATGGCCCCTACACCAGCTACGAAAAATGTTTCGAAGCAATCTGGAATGTGCTTGAGGAGGAGAATCCTACCTCGGTTGAAGTAACACGCCGCCCGATCGATCCGGACGATGGCCACTATGCCGCCGACAGGCTCATGCTCAACGCAAAAGGCGAAATCATGGACTGCCAGCTGCGCTGCATCGACAAGGAACGCGAGGGCGAAGACCCCACTTTTGCCTTTGAGCTGATGTGGTTTGACATCCCGACGCCATTCCATGCCGGCGACATCATTTGTCGTCACGGCGACCCTGGCGACCCCATGCTGCTTCTCAATATGCAGACATGGACCACGAAGCGGGTCATGGATGAGCTTCCGCCTTCCACCTACAGGGAATGCGCCGCAAAAAAAGGCCGACGACCTGCTCAGGCACCATCGGCAAAATGGCGATACGAGTGACATGTACGCCTACGGCTGTCAGATTGAATATCCCCTGGAGTACCCCGTCTATATCGGAGAGCCGAGTTGTTTTCTTCTCGATATGGAGTACTGCCGTACCCCGCTCAAGCCGGAGGCGAGAATTCTGTACGGCGTGCGGGCATATCTCGACGGCAATCTGGGTCTTGACTCACTTATTGCGCTATCAAGTCTTTGCGAGCTGCAGGCGCTGGCCAAGAAAAAAGCCGAGCGGTTTGAAGGGGAAGACGGCGGGCTCAAGACCCGCTATCCGGAGCTGTTCGATGACACGATAGCCCCGCCGGAGCGATTCGAAACAAAGAGGAGCTAACCATGGACATCTTGGATTTTGTGGACTCCCGGGACATTCGGGAGCACCAGCGCGGTATCGACTTCCAGCCCAGCACCATCGAGGCCGCCTATCTTGTTTGGTTTTCGAAGACCGCCACGCTCGATCAGAAATGCGAAGCTTGGCAGGAGATCGCCCGAGCCATGCCCAATTGTTCGCTGGAGGCGACCCATGCCGGTCTTGGAAGGCCGGCCATCCCCGATTTCCATGCTTTTTTGCGCTGGACAATCGATTACAACAAGCGGTGCGTCGATGCGTTTGCGAGTGGGACGGGCTACGTTTATCAGTATGAAGAGGAGATTGTGCCCGACGGGCAACTTTGTGGGGCCTTCGGCGCGCCATTCAGCTGTTATGAGAAATGTGCCGAGGCGTTGCGCGGTGATGATGAACTGGCGAGCCGTCCAGAGGCACGCATACGCATCACCCGGTGCCCGCTCGATGCCGACGAAGAACATCACCGGGAAGATTGGCTCATGGTGAACGGTAAAGGCGAGGCCCTTTCCGTCTATTGTCCTTCCGCCGGCCCCGTTGAGAACGATTGGGAGATCGCATTCGAGTTCATCTGGGTCGATATCCCCACGCCGTTCCACACCGGCGATATCGTCTGGACGCCGCAAGGCAGTGCCCGTGAGCCGTTCACGTTGCTCGATTTGCCCACGTGGGACCGGACAAAGCTTGAGGCAGAGCTTCGGCAGGCAGACCGTTCTGACAAATGGCTTGATCATGCGCAGCAGCGCCTCGAGCATTATCGCAATGCGGGAGATATCAGCAACATGCGCGCGACCGGCTGTTCGATTAGTTACAACGAGACGTTTCCCCTCTACATCGGCGAGCCAGACCCGCTTTACCTGAATCTTGAGTACTATCGCAAACCACTCGAAGGCGAGCGGCGAATTTTAATCGCAGCCCAGGCATACCTGCGCGGCGACCTGTATGTCGACTCACTTGCAGCGTTTATCGACACCATAAGGATGGAGTCCAAGGCAAAGCGCAACCTAGAAGAGCTGCGTCTTGATCAGGCGCCGCTCAAGGAAAAGTATCCGCAGCTATTTGAATAAAGGCCACCATGTCCGAATCCACAAGAAGTCGCACCAACAACTCGGAGACTATCGTGCACGAAGAAATAATCAACCTGATCGAATCTCCGGAGCTGCGAGAGCATTTGCTGCATAATCCGCAGCTCCTGAGTGGTGATCATTACATGCAAATCATCGGTGGCGCGTCGATAGAAATCAACCGCAAACGGGAGATGCTCAGCAGGCTGGTTGCTGCCGAGCGCGGCTCGTCAGACAAGACTTTTGATTGGTACGGTCCGGAGAGATGTATCGACTACATCGATGACTGCCTGGGTGCGCTCAAGGCCGTCGACGGAAACAAGAAAATGCTGCTTATCAGCGAAATTAGCTTCGTCAATAGCAAAGTGGGATCCGCCATCACGCATGGCCCCTTCCCCGTGGCATCATGGCCGGCTGCTCTCGCGGCAATGAAGACATACGCGGACAAGTGGAGCGGAATGACAGATCTATCGTCCTCATACTGGATGATCGAGCTGTTCAACCTTGCCAACGACCCGAGCTGTTCATATCCATACGACGGCTTTCTACAGCCAGACTACACTTACTACGCAAACGCCTCCGGCGAAATTCAATACATCTGCAGGGAAGAAGAGGGCGAATGCAGCGAGGTGCTCGACTGCATTGTGGGTGGAATCTTTGGCCCGTGGTTCAAGGGGGCATATGTCGACCTGCCCACGCCGTACAGAAAGGGCGAAATTCTTGAGATCGACTGCCGCCCATGGGCGCCGGGACCTTGTTATTGCCTGGTAGCAAACTCGAAATTGGACTGCCTGTATCCCGATGGCAATGGGCAGATCAGATGTGGCTCTATCCCCTACGGCAGCTGCTTTGCCGGATGGGCGTATACGAACTTGATGCTGTCGCCCGTGTTCAGGGCGAGGAAGGTAGCGCGGCCCTTGCCGGAAGCATGCGCAACCTTGCAAGTAATTGATCTGGACCGGATAGAAGACCTATTAGAAGAGTGCTCCAGTCACAAGGAGACGGAGCCTATTTGGCTGGACATATATCGGCATCGCGCTCGTTGACGAACACGGGGTTCCACACCGATACTCAGACGAAATAAATAACAGGTGCGACGGACCCATCCGACGACGAGAGCCAGATACAGTGGAGGCGCAGACTTTTTGAAGAGAGACCCAGACGCCGGTATTTGAATATTTTCCCGTTCACCCGTCCAGATCGTCCGTACATCTTTGTTGCTCAACAAATTCACAAGGTCCGCGTTCTACTATTTTTGTTATAGAGGCCGCTAAAGACGGGAGCAGAATGGGCACCGAAAAGAAGGCCACCTGCGTCGATTCCTATACAACAATCGCTCGAAACTGTTGGCTATGCGAAACGACGAAGAATTCCTTCTCGAAATCTGTAAGCCCCCCGCATCTACAACGAAATGATTGAATCGAGTATTAACTGGAGGTCGATAATGAACAACAACGAGCAAAAAGAAGTTTTAATCGCCAAGGTTTTTTGTGGTGGGTATCTTTTCGATGGTGAGAACATAGGCCATGAAGTCATTGATTTTTTTGACACTGATAATGGTGAAAGATATCTATATATAGCTCCTGACGGAATCGTTAATAACCACCCCAATGTTGAAGCGGTGCTTCTAATCCGATCATATGGAAACACGCTGGGTGAAGTCGTTGGTCTAGCATGCGACCTTGAAAACATTTGTTCCCCGAGGAACAAGGAGGAAGATCTTCCAATGCCATACGGCAGTGTTTCCTATAATGGCGTTTCGGTGGATAAGATATTTGCCGAAAACGTTTACAAAGGAGAAAAAGAAGAAGCGTTTAGAACTCTCAGCTACCATGCAGGATCGTTTAAGGTCCCCAGTCCCAAGCATCAGATCTTTATTTCCATGGGCAAAGCAAAAAACGAAGACGAGCGTCATCATCCAATTGAACTAATTTGCAACGATAAGGAGCAGTGGGGACATCAACGAACATATATCTCCAGCGTCAATCATCCAGAAGCTTATGCACGGTTAAAAGAACTGATGGCGGATGAGGAAAAATGGGAGGAACAAATCGGGATAAAAACCGTTAAGTCGGCGAGTTGCGATAAAACGCAGCCCTCGTTCCTTGAAATTATCAGAAAAGAAGACGATGAGCTCGTGTTCTCCAATTTGCTGGCACATTACCTAAGTTGTAGCAAAAAAGGATTTGAAGCGTTTACCAAAGAGGTTCTCGATATTAACGACTTCGGCCCGCACCCCACGATCATTCGCGAATCAAAAGACCACGTGGATTTATGGATTGAAAATGATCGGCACATCGTTG
The DNA here is from genome assembly GCF_050312955.1 of Collinsella sp. SGI.241. Classification (NCBI taxonomy): domain Bacteria; kingdom Bacillati; phylum Actinomycetota; class Coriobacteriia; order Coriobacteriales; family Coriobacteriaceae; genus Collinsella; species Collinsella sp. SGI.241. The sequence continues at coordinate 189,527 of NZ_JBNPKM010000001.1, read as the reverse complement.
TAATCGAAAACAAAATCCATTCGGCGATTAATGGCATTAAACCCGATTGCAAGGAAACGCAGCTTTCACGATATCGCGAAGCGGCGGAAAAGGAATGCAAAGACAGAACAGTTAAGTGCTATTTATTTGCGCCGGATTTCAATAATGTCGACGAGGCCGAGGCAAAAGCAGCAAGATTCAGTGTTAAACACTATAGTGAGCTATATGCGTTTTTTAAAACTAATAAAAGCCTATTTACCGGAGATGAACGCTACGGCGTAGATGAACATTACGATGAATTCCTCATTGGGCTGAAACGGCATACTCTTGCTCCTGCGGAGCGTAATGAGCATGCGATGCTCGAAAGGTTCTCGTACATGATAGATAGAGCAAAACAGAGCTGAGCGAAGACCGACTCAGTCGGGAAGACTGCAACCGTCATCTCGATCGCTCCAATCACCTCTCAATAAAAAATCGACCCGTGGCGCAAGCGCGCCACGGGTCGAGCTGTCGCTATCGGCTATGGCCTCAGCCAAAGACTCGCGCACAGGAAGGCTCCATGCCATCGGCACTCGTGCGGACGAGGGTATCTGCGTTGCAATGAGTCTCGGCGAACGTTGCGTCGTCCTCTCTGCCCTCCACCGCAAAGCAGCCTGCTAAGATCGCCGCCGTCGGGCTGAGCATGTTGCGTAGGTCGCGCAGGATTGCATTTACCGGGCGGTTGTCGTCGAGCATCTCGAGTCCGTCAATTACGACCACGACGTCCTTTAGCACTGCTCTATTCCACGTCTGGTCGCCGAGCAACCAGCTCGTTAAAAGGTCCATGGTCATGTTGTCCTCAACAAAAATGCCTAGGTTGCGCTGCTTGAGGCGCATCGTTGCGCGAATCGCCTCGACCTGTCGTTCCTCAGGATCCTCTGACACCTTGTCATCCATCTCGGCGCGAATAAGCCGGGCGATCGCGTCCTCTTCACACTCCCGCATCGGCATGTAGAGCACGGCGCATTGCTCACTCAGACGCAAAGCCGCATACACCAGCACGTTCGAGACATCTTCATGCGCGCCGCCAATCACGCTGAGCTTGCCCAACCCAACGCCGCCACCTAGGGCATCATCGACCGACATACCGGTTTTCAACACACAAGGAGTTTCAAAAAGCGACGTCTCCATACGGCGATCGAGCCCAGAAACCAGTCGATTGCGAAACCCGCTGAGGTCAAAAACCTCGTCATCACGCTCTTTGCGATTCCCACTACGCTGATTCGCGGGCGTCGGCGGTATCACGCCTGATAGGCCCAGCATCTCGCCCAAACTCACAGAACAGCCAATTCGGTCGTCCCTGGAGTCCATCTTTAACGTCATCGCAACCCTCCTAACGCCTACCACGCTTACCAGTAGCCTTAAAATTCCAAATCGGCATGAGTCGGTGAATAACATCAACCGTCGGGGCCATGAGTCTCAGTACATCATCCGCAGGCTTATACGCTTCGGGCGACTCATCGAGCGTCGTCTCGCATGCACTCGGACAGTAGATGCCGGCATCGTGCATCTCGTTAACGAACGACCTGGTGTCGAGCGTTTGGAACGCTTTGGTGCGGCTCATCGCGCGACCCGTCCCGTGCGGCGCCGAACAGTTCCAGTCCTCGTTTCCCTTGCCGCGTGCGATAACGGCACCGTCGCGCATGTTGAACGGAATCAGCACCATCTCGCCCGCATGAGCGCTAATGGCACCCTTGCGAATCATGCCGCCTTCCGAGATGTAGTTGTGCATGGTGGTAAAGCCGTCTCCGTCGAGCCGAATTCCCGTACGCTCAACAATCTGTGTGACAATCGCCTTGCGGTTCTGATTCGAGAAGCGTTGGCAGTTATGCATATCGACGAGATACTCGGCAGAAAGATCTCCCACGAGATACTTAAGCTCGTCGGGGATATCTGCCGTGCACGTCTTCTGCGCCAGCGCCTGATGATGCTCCGCCGTCTGCTTGCCCATGTTGCGCGAGCCGGTGTGCACGACCAGATATTGGCACCCATCCTCGTCCTCGTCGAGTTCAATGAAGTGATTGCCGCCGCCCAGCGTGCCCATGGAGCGCTCAACCTTGCGCTTGTCCTGAAGCCAATCGCGCGACTCCATGTCAAAGTCCGCGAGTACGCAGGCAGGATCGCGATGAAGGCTAAAGCCCGTGGGCACCGCGCGCTTCACATCGCGATTGAATTGAATGAGGTCGTCGCGCGCGATGGTTTCCGCAAGCGGCACGCAGTACATCCCGCATCCGATGTCGACCCCCACCAGGTTGGGAATCACCTTGTCGCCCAAGTTTGCCGTAAAGCCAATCACGCAGCCCTTGCCCTTATGGGCATCGGGCATGATGCGGATCTTGGCACCTTCAAACGCCGGGCAGCTGGAAATCTCCTCGATCTGCTCCTTGGTTGAATCCTCAAGATTCTCGGCAAAGACTTTGATGTCTGCCATCGCATTTCTCCTGTTCTGATCCTTGTAAACCGGAACCGGCCCCAAGCCAATAGAGCGCATGTCACACCATCCAGCCAAACCGCCGATTTCCGTTTAACCACCTTTCGCCCTATTCGAGCTCTTATTGCTGCGAATACTACGGTCGCGCGGACTACAATGAGTCCCAATAACGGGTCTTGTTTTGTATCTCCGGTTGGTACCCTGCCGGCGAAAGGAGACAACGTGGCGAACAGACCAAATCAAAAGCTCAGGCTTCTGTTCCTGCTTAAAACCTTGATGGAAAAGACCGACAGCACGCACGGGCTCACAACGCAGCAGATTATCGAGGAGCTCGCCTATCACGACCTTGAGGCAGAGCGAAAGGCCATCTATCGCGACCTGCAAACGCTTCGCGACTTTGGGCTCAACATCAACCAGCGCGGTGGCAAGGAATGGGCGCTGGTCTCACGCCCGCTCGACCTGCAAGAGCTCATCATGCTTGTTGACGCCGTTCAGAGTTCGCCGTTTTTGACCGATGAGTTGACCGACCACCTCATCGGCAAGCTGCAGAGCCTCGCCAGCCTGGGCGAACGCGAGCTTATGCACAAGCGTGTCGACGTGCCTTCGCGCGTGAAGATGCAAAACTCTGATGCCCTGCTCAACATCGACTTGATTCAGCAGGCTATGCGCGAAAAACGCAAGATCCGCTTCCATTACTTCCACTACGACGCCGCCAAGCAAAAGGCCCTTAATCATGACGGAAAGACCTACGAGCTCACACCTGTGCGCCTTATCTACTCCGACGAGCTCTATTACATGATTGGCTTTAGAGATAAATGGGCCAATGCCGGCTCGGGTCATCAGCCGTTCACGCCTTATCGCGTCGATCGCATGCTCGATGTGGCGGTATCCGAAGAGTCCGCGACCAAAGATCCGCGTATCGCAGGCTATGTGCTCGAAGATCACGTTTCGCCGTCGTTTGGCGTTTACGCGGCCGACAAGACCACCGTCGTGCTAGAGCTCGACGACCGCGCGATGAACCCGCTCATCGACAAGTTCGGGCTCGACGCCGTTGTTTTTGAGAACCAGGATGGGCGCCTGCTGGCTACCGTCAAAGCCCCGCTGTCTCCGCAGTTCTTTGGCTGGCTGCTGCAACTCAGCACCTTCATTAAGATCGTTCAACCTCAAAGTGCCATCGATATGTATCTCAACTATCTCGATAGCACGCGTGCGCTCTACCAGGAAGACAGGTAATACTGCCATGAACATGACCCCCAACTTTAACGTATCGTTCGAGCGCCTGAATCCCGAACAGCGCGAGGCCGTCGAATGCCTAGATGGTCCGTTGCTCGTCATTGCCGGCCCCGGCACCGGCAAGACGCAGCTGCTGAGCCTGCGCGCGGCGAACATCTTGGCCAAACGCGACGCCGCCCCTAGCAACATCCTCTGCCTCACCTATACCGAGGCGGGCGCGGAGGCCATGCGCAAGCGCCTGATTGAGCTCATCGGCCGCGACGCCTACGGCATCGAAGTCAGCACGTTTCACGGATTTGCAAGCAGCATCAGGTCGCGCTATCCCGAGTACTTCATGCGCCCTTCGACCGACACGCTTGTTACCAGCCTGCACCAGCAAGAGATTTTTGATCGGCTGCTCAAATCGCTGCCCTTTGGTTCTCCGTTAGGCGGAGGGTCACCTGATATGCCTGCACAAAACATCGGTAAGATGATCGGCTTTGTCTCCAAAATCAAACGCAGTGGCCTGGACTACGACACGCTGAGCGCCATCGCGCAGCAGAATATCGACGCCGCTGCCTGGCTCACCGAACATTCCGAGCTGCTTACGCTCGTCTGTGGAAGGGCAAGCGCCGTGTTAGCCGAACGCTTTGAGGAAGAGGTCGAGCGTGCCTGCGCCATGGCACCCACATCGCTCACCCGCCCGATTGACTGTCCCGCCGGCACATACGTGCCGTACATCCTTGAGTTGCGCGACACCGTTCGCCGCACCGAGCTCATCGATGAGAAGGGCAAATCCTCGGGATACACCAAGGTGCGCGATGCCTTCTTTGGAGGCAGCAACTCTCAGGGGCGCACGTTTAAGATTGCAGAGCAAAGCGAGCGACTTAAGGCTGCTTGCGACGTTGCACGTCGCTACCAAAATGAGCTCGACCAACATCATCTCTACGATTACGACGACATGATTGGCGATTTTGTCGACGCCGTCGAGCACAACGACGCGCTACGCCAAGTACTCCAAGACACCTATACCTATATCCAAGTTGATGAGTTCCAGGATACCAATGGTGCCCAGATGCGCATCATCGAGCTGCTCTGCGACGGCGTTGATGCGCCCAATATCATGGCCGTCGGCGATGACGATCAGGCCATCATGCGTTTTCAGGGCGCCACGATCGAATGTGCCAACCAATTTGCGGCCGAGTTTTCGCCCCGGAACATCGTGCTCAAGACCAATTACCGCTCCACGCCCGCCATCGTTGAGCTTGGTCAAGCTATCGCCCAGCAAATCGAATACCGACTCGATGCCAGCTCGAATAAGTCAATCGAAGCCTTTAAGCCTCAAGGCGATCAAGTCAGCTTTAGCGAGAGCGTCTACACCGGCAAAGCCGAGGAATACGCCGCCGTTACCGCGAGCATTAGGCAGAGGATTGATGCTGGCTACCTCGATGACTGCGAAGATCCCAATGAAGGAATTGCAGTCATCTCTGCCAAACACGCCGCATTGCGCTCGCTGATTCCCTTCCTCGTTAAGGAGAACGTGCCGTTTTCGTATCGCGAGCGGCAGAATCTCTTTGCCTCCGAGCGTATGCAGACGACGTTGGCACTGTTGCGTTGCGTTACTGCGCTTGCCCGCGGGCAAAAAGGACTGGCAAGCAGCTATCTCCCCCAGATCATTTGCGCCACCGAGCTGGGCGGAGATCATCCGTCATCCGTGGCGTTTGCGCTCAACGCCAAGCGTGAGCATCGCGGCGACTGGATGGCCGCCATGCACGAGAGCGATAACGTCCGCGTCAAAGAACTGTACGACGGCCTTATGCAGTGGGCGGCCGAAGCCAGCGCCTCCCCTGTCAGGCCACTGCTCTTTAGAATTGTCGAACGCAGCCTTGGCTATTATCAGGATTGCAAGGAACAAGATCCGCTGGGCGCAGCCGAATTCAATGCCGGCATCCGCGCCCTGCTCACCTTTGCCGAAGGTGAAATGGGAGACGCACGCCGTATGGGACGTGCGCTTCGCCTGCCCGATATTGTCGACAAGCTCGATGCCGCTCAAAAGTTTGGCGTGAGTATCGACGCATCGATCGACCTCGGCACGCCGGGAGCTGTTCGCCTCACCAGCGCCCATAGCTCTAAGGGCCTGGAATTCGACTGCGTCTACCTGCTCGATGCCGACGACTCCACTTGGCACAAAGGCGCCGGCGGCATGAGCTTGTACCCGTCCAACCTGCTTATTCGCGATGAAAAGGATGATGACGACGCGCGCCGCCTGTTGTTTGTCGCCATCACGCGCGCTAAACGACACCTCGAGCTGTACCGTGCCGGCGGGTCGGCACTGCAGGAGCTCACGGGGCTTATCGACTCTTGCGAGGTTTCTGCTGAAGCAGACCAGCTCAGCGTTGCAATCGAAACCGAGTGGCGCGACAACTACGTGCTCGATACGCCCGAGCTCCGCGCGCTTCTGGAACCTCATACCGACGTGAAGTTTCTTTCTGCCACAGCGCTCAACAACTTTGTGACGTACGAGCCTGGATGCGCAAATAGTCTGCACTTCCCTGAGAAGCAGATTGTGCGCCTACCCACGGCGCCCACGATCCAAACCGAATTCGGCACCATCGTTCACGCGATGTTCGAGGAGATCGTTAATAGAATGGCAACCGATGGCGAGGCGGCGATTGAGACAATTGAGGCCGAGTATCGCCAGCAGATTTCGTGGCTCGATTTTGCCCCCGAGGACGTCCATCGCTATTCGGAGCGCTTCGAACGCATTTGTCGTGCATTCGTCCCCTGGCTTGTCGAGCATGTGCATGGCTATCGCTGCATCACAGAGGCGAATATGCAGTGCCTGACCACCGAAGGAACTCCGCTCTTTGGTTTTCTCGACCTGCTCCTCGTTGACGATGCAGCTAAAACGGTGCAGATCGTTGACTACAAGACTGGCTTTGGCAAAGAAGTCCCTGCAGGCTACCATCGTCAGCTCAGGTTCTACAAACTGCTGGTCGAAGCGTCGCCCGAGTTTTATGGCTACACCGTCACTTCCATGGGCGACTACTATGTCGAGCCCGACAAGGCAACGAATGAGTTGCGTCCGCCGTTCTCGACGACCGCCAGCACCGATGACATTGCCGAGCTCGAACACCTCATCGATGCCGTATGGTCTCGCATTGAACACGGTGCTTGGGATACCAGCGCTTTTGAGCAGAGCGGCGCTTATGAACTGGCCGTTGAGGAGCAGAAGGGCTGCCGCAAAAAAGCCGACAAGGCCGAGCTCATGCAACGCGCTTACGAGCATTGGCTAGTCGAGAACCCCGGAATGTGACAAAGGGACAGTCCCTTTGTCACATTCCGCCTGGCTTTTGGAGCGGCATTACCGATTGTCCAAAATGTCATTCGTGGGTAGAATAGTGTTAACGGCAGCCCAAGTTGTAGTTGGCTGGGCAACGCCGTTGTTTGCATTAGGGGGTCAACGCCTTAGTGGCGGCGACCCCTTCTGTTGCGCTTCGAGCGCTGCTTGAGTGCCTCGGAAAGGCCGACAAGCGCCGTGAAGAACGAGACCAAAGCGGTCAAAAGTCTCACGAAATCAATCAAATCGGTCATGGGCATCACCTCCCATCAGATGGAGGGCGTTGCCCGGCACATGGAACTGCCGTCAACGATACCGATTCTACCAGAGCCTAGTTATATATACGAATATATGTTCGTATTCCGAGAACACAGGCCCCGTGACAAAGGGGGACTGTCCCTTTGCCACATTATTCGATGATGGTGCGGGAGTTCTGCTTATGCATGGTGGCGAGCATGTGTTTGGGGACGGCGTGGACCATGCAGCTGCCGATAGTCGCGCTCGCGGCGGCCTTGGCGGCATCGCTGCCGTTTTTGGTCGCGTAGCTGTGGCGGAAGCGCTTGAGCATGGCGATGTCGTTGCCGCCGTCGCCGTAAACCGCGACCTCGTCCTCGGCAATGCCGTAGTAGCCCGCCAGCCAGGCCACGCTCTCACCCTTGTTGCACGCCACGTCCGTGATCTCAAACATCACCGGATCGAACGGCGCGTTGACCACGCGGTCCGAGCGCTCGGCCAAATACGCCTTAAGGTCGCGCTCCAGCTCGGGCGAGGTCACGCGACAATTGATCTTGCATACGTCATGGCGCAGGATGTCACCGATCGACTGGTCGAAATACTGTTCCTCGTGATACCCCCCACGTGCACGCATGCCGCGCATCACGATGCGCTTGATAGGACTGTCCTTTTTAAAGCCCGCCTGGTGCATCTCGAACGATCCGCTCGAGAACATGCCATCGGGCGTGGAGCAGTCGAAGCAAATGTCCGGGAACGCCTTGAGCAGCTCCTCGGTAACCTGCGGGTCGATGGTCCAGGTCTTGAGCACCTCGCCATGGCTGTTGCGCACGATGGATCCGTTGGAGCAGCAGGCGTCAAGCGCCAGACCTGTAAAGCCATGTTCGCCGATCGGCAGCGTCGAGCGCCCGGTCGCGGGAACCACATGCAGGCCAGCTTCGGTCAGCTCGCGAATGGCACGGCGGATGGTCCCATCTGCCTCGTGCAGGGCGTTCAGCAGCGTTCCGTCTAAGTCGCTCGCAAACATCTTGATCATGGGCATGCCTCTCCTTCGTCTGCACGATATTGTAGACGAGAACGGGCGCGCCCCAAGAGAGGCACACCCGTCAGGCGGTCGATTCTACACCGCGGCGGGGCCGTGTTCGCCGGTGCGGATGCGGATAACTTCCTCGACCGGCTCAACCCAAATCTTGCCGTCTCCAACGGCACCGGTGCGAGCGGCGTTGCAGATAATCTCGACAATGCCGTCGACATGTTCATCGGCGCAGATGAGGGTGAACTGCACCTTAGGGATCGTGTTGACAAGCAACTCGTTGCCGCGCACATATTCCTTCCAGCCATGCTGCGCACCGCAGCCCTGCACCTGGTTGATGGTCATGCCACGAACATCGGCAGCAAACAGCGCATCTTTAAGAACCTCAAGCTTCTCGGCACGAACGATCGCCGTAATTTTCTTCATAGTGAATTCCTCTCAATAAAAGAAATGAATTGCCATTCAACGACGCGGGTTTTCGAGGTGCCCGAGATTGCCCCGAAAGAGGAGCGCCGCGTACTTCGGTACGCAAGCGACGGTTTGAGGGGTAAGGTCGGGTGCCTGGGAAAGCCGCGCGACGATTGAACGGCAAGGTGCGGTGCTTGGGGAAGCTGCTAATCGAGTCCGGAGAACGAAGGATACGCGCTCTCGCCGTGCTGACTCGCATCCAGGCCCAGCGCCTCGTCTGCCTCGTCCACGCGCAGGCTGCCGCGGAACAGCGCCTTGACCACCGCGGCGATCACCAAATCGAGCACCAGTACAAGAGCGACCGTCACCACAATGCCCAAGATCTGCGAGATGAGCAGCGACACGTCGCCCGTGTAGAACAGGCCGCCCTTACCGGTCCACGAGAGCTCCGGCACGCAGAACAGGCCCGTGAGCACGCCGCCCAAGATGCCGCCGATGCCGTGGCAGCCAAACGCGTCGAGCGCATCGTCGTAGCCAAACTTGGTCTTGAGATGGCTAATGGCCAGGTAGCAGACAGGCGATACGATCAGGCCCATGACCAGCGCTGCCCACGGCTCGACAAAGCCCGCACCCGGCGTGACCACCACAAGGCCCGCAACCAGACCGGTGCTGGCACCCACCAGCGTGGGGCGACCGGTGCGCACGCGCTCAACGGCAAGCCACGAGACCATACCCGCCGCGCTGGCCGTCACGGTGTTGAGGATGGCGAGCGCGGCCACGGCGTCGGCCTTAAACTCGCTGCCGCCATTAAAGCCAAACCAGCCAAACCAAAGCAGGCCGGCGCCCAGCGCCACAAACGGCACGTTATGCGGGCGGTAGCTCACCATGCCAAAGCCGCGACGACGGCCGAGCATTAAGCAGAGAATCAGGCCCGTGAGACCGGACGAGATGTGCACCACGTCGCCGCCCGCAAAGTCGAGCGCGCCGATGACGTCGCCGATAAAGGAACCCTCACCGCCCCAGACCATGTGGGCGAGCGGCGCATAGACCACGAGCAGCCAAATGCCCAGGAAGGCCGTCATGGCACCAAACTTAACGCGGCCGGCCAGGCTGCCCGTGACGATAGCAGCCGTGATCATGGCAAACGCCATTTGGAAGGTGATGTTGATGATTTGAGGGTAGACGGCACCGTCCGCAGCATTGCCCTCGGCCGCCTGCAGCACCTGGTTGAGCACCGGCAAGCACAGCAGCTGGTCAAGGCCTCCAATAAACGGGCTCGAGCCGTCGCCGCCGTAGGCCAGCGACCAGCCGGCGACAATCCACAGCACACCAACCAGACCAATGGCGCCAAAACACATGAGCATGGTGTTGATGACATTTTTGCGCCTGGACAGGCCACCATAGAAAAACGCCAGACCCGGTGTCATTAAAAACACGAGCATGGTGCAGATGAGCATAAACGTTGTCGATCCCGTATCGTACATTCGCTCCCCCTTGATCGCATGAACGTTGTCGGCGCCCATAATGCGGCCGAGGGGCAACTGGTGTAGACCAGATACGGCGTTGTTAAACGCTGCGTTGTCGAATGGAAACGGTGCCGCAATCTTGGAAACGGCACGGCAACGGGCGCGAAACGAACGGGAAATACGCGAGCAAGGGAGCCGTGAGCGTGCCCGTCCCGGCTAGCGCCGAAACAGCTCGTGGGCGCGGTCGCGGAGATTAGTTGCTCGAATGACGCCCTCGTAGCGATTGATGCGCAAGCGCGGGAAAGCATTGAAGAAGCGCAGGTCGCGACGGCTGAGCGACACACTCGGCACCGGACGGCTCATGCGCTTGCCGGCAAGGCGACGACTGAGCGACGGACGCGGCATGCTCGGCGCGGCATCGGCCACGCGGCGGGCGGCAAGCGCCAGGCCGCGAGCACCATCCGAGATAAACGTCGGCATCGAAGCCTTCTCACGAAGGGCATCGAGCGCCGCGTCGCCCAGCTCGGCCAGCCACGCGTTAACGGCGCGGCTACGGATATGCGTCTGCGCTACCGAGTCGATCGTCGAATCGGGAATACGTTCGAGCATGGAGTCCGAGGCATCGGCAAGCGACTCATTGATGCGGTCGGCAAGGTCGGCGCGCACACGCTCCAGCTGATCGGACAGGCGACGCCAACTGGCCAAAGAGAACACCGCGTCGACCATCATCGCAACCGCGACGATAAAGGCGGACAGCCGCACAATCAGCACCGGCAGATGGCCAAGCAGTCCCAGCAATGCCGGCTCCACTAAACGACAAATGCACAACGCGCCCAGGCCAAACGCGCAGGCCCAGTACAGGCAGATACGTCCGTGCAAGTTAAACGGCAGGTGCGAGTAGTCCCAAAAGCGTGCGCCTGTTGTCTTTTCCAATAGAAGGCCCACACTGTACTCGATTACGCTGCACACAAGCGCCGCGGCGACAAATTGGCTCGAGGCATCCGGAATCCCGCGCAGCAAAAGCCAGCAGGCTATGCCGCCCACACCATAGATAGGGCAACACGGCCCCAGCAAGAATCCGCTGTTGGCAAAGCGTCCTTGGTTGAGCATGGCGCATACTGTCGACTCCCATGCCCAACCGCAAAACCCGTAAAAGGCAAACGAGAGCACCAGTGCCGAGAGCGGACAGGCGGCAAGCGTCGCGCCGTCAAATGCCATGTCGATCGCGGTCCCCACCGTCTACCCTCTCCTCTTTTCGCTCGATTCTTCACTCACGCCATCGTCTGCCTCGTCCTTGCGCGGCAGACGGCCGGCGATCGTCTCGCGCAGAGCACACCATTTATCCGCCAGGCACACAATCCATGCCTCACGACACGTCGGCGGCACCGGCACCAGCGGAAACATATGCCGCACGATAATATTCCGCTCGCGCGACGTCAGCTCAAAATCTTCCTCCGCACGCGCCAGGGCAAAAAACGGATGCCGAAAGCCATGCAGCCGATGGCTTGGGTCGGGATCGTGCCAATCGTAGAGAAAGTAATCGTGTAACAAGGCTCCGCGCAGCAACGAGGCGCGGTCGACCGAGATACCGACACGGCCCAAGCGCTCGGCAAAGGACAGGCTCGCCCGCGCTACCGAAGTCACATGTGCATAGACCGTCACATCGCCATGCTGGATAAACTCGCGCGTCAGGTCCAGACGGCCCGCCTGGGCGAGCTGACGGGCGGCACAGTCGACCTCGTGCGCGATTTTCTCGGCACGAACGACATCGGACATGCTGCCTCCTTCCAGCGACTCACGGCGACAAGCCACGGCCTGCACGCATTGAATAAATCATCATCGAATCTACCAGTATGGCATCGGACAAAACGTTTTGCCCCACCAGTTGGCGAATTACCGCGCCGCCGTCACATATCAAACGCCAAAATGTGCGAGACTGTTTTGTGCAATTGTGCCGGCCGAGGGAGCGCCGGCGCTCGATTCGCATGGAGTAACCCACAACGATGCTGCTTACGCAAACGACAACGCCCGAGGACGTCAAGGCTCTCGACCGCGCCGAGCTTCCGCTGCTCTGCGGCGAGATCCGCCAGGCAATCCTCGAAAGCTCCGCCGCCGTCGGTGGGCACGTTGCCCCCAACCTGGGCGTCGTTGAGCTTACGGTTGCGCTTCATCGCGTGTTTAACTCCCCCATCGATAAGATTGTCTTTGACGTTTCGCACCAGACCTACGCCCACAAGGCGCTGACGGGGCGCGCGTACACCTATATCGATCCGGAGCGTTATGGTGAGGCTTCTGGCTTTGCCAATCCCGACGAGTCCGAGCACGACCTGTTTGCCATGGGCCATACCTCCACGTCGGTGAGCCTGGGCTGCGGCCTTGCCCACGCGCGCGACCTGGCGGGTGACGCGTACAACGTCATTACCATCATTGGCGACGGTTCGCTTTCGGGCGGCCTGGCGTTTGAGGGCCTCAACAATGCCGCCGAGCTCGACAGCAACTTGATCATCATCGTCAACGATAACGACCAGTCCATCGCCGAAAACCATGGCGGCCTGTATCGCAATCTGGCCGAGCTGCGCGCCAGCAACGGCGCCTGTGAGCGCAACGTTTTCCGCGCGATGGGGCTCGACTATCGCTATCTGGACACCGGTAACGATGTGTTAGCCCTCGTCGACGCGCTGCAGGAACTACGCAATATCGATCATCCCATCGTGCTGCACGTCTCCACCGCCAAGGGCAAGGGCTTTGAGCCGGCCCAGAGCGACCCCGAGCGCTGGCACCATGTGGGTCCGTTTGACATGGCAACCGGGCGCAAGCTCTGCCCGGGCCATCCGAGCGAGCCTGCGCCGCGCACCTATGCCGACATTACGGGCGAGGCGCTCAGCGCCGCCATCGAGCGCGATCCGCGGGTCGTGGGCATCACGGCCGCCACGCCCTACATCATGGGCTTTACACCCGAGCTTCGCGCTGCCGCCGGCAAACAGTTCGTCGATGTGGGCATTGCCGAGGAGCACGCCGTGACCTTTGCCACCGCGCTTGCGCGCTCGGGCGCCAAGCCAGTCTTTGGTGTGTACGGCACGTTTTTGCAGCGCGCCTACGACGAGCTGTGGCACGACCTGTGCCTCAACGACACCCCCGCAACCATCCTGGTGTTTGGCGCGTCGATCTTTGGCACCACATCCGAGACGCACCTCTCGTTCTTTGATATATCCATGCTGGGCGGACTTCCCAACATGCGCTATCTGGCACCGGCCTGCATGGAGGAATACCTGTCCATGCTGAGCTGGTCGCTCGACCACCGCGAGCATCCCGTGGCGATCCGCGTTCCGGGCATTGGCCTGGTCAGCCGCCCCGATTTGGCGCCCGCCGAGGACACCGACTACAGCGCCGTTCGCTACGACGTGGTGCATCAGGGCCGCGACGTTGCCGTGCTCGCGCTTGGCGATTTCTTTGAGCTGGGCGAGCGCGTGACAAACCGCTTGGCTGCCGAATACGGCATAGAGGCCACGCTCGTCAACCCGCGCTTTGCAACCGAGCTTGACCGCGAGTCTCTCGATGGCCTTGCCGCCGAGCATCGCGTTGTCGTCACCCTCGAGGACGGCATCTTGGACGGTGGCTGGGGCGAGCGCGTCGCGTGCTACTTGTCCTGCACGCCCGTGCGCACGCGCACCTTTGGCATCGCCAAGGGCTTTCCCGACCGCTACGACCCCAACGAGTTGCTTGCTCAGAACGGCATGACGGTTGAGAATATGGCCGCCGAAGCGGTACGCCTGCTGAACGAGTAGAAAAACCTCCGCAAGGGAAGCACCCCTGCGGAGGTTTTTATTTTCCCAACTCAATTGTCTCGATCTGTAACACCTAGAGGACAAATCCTCGCCCAATTGTTACAGATCTAGACAAACCGTCTTTGCCCCTGTTGTTTGTCTCAATCTGTAACAGATAGAGACCTTTTGTCCGTCCAGATGTTACAGATCGAGACACTCAAATCCCCCTAAAGAGAAAATCTCAATCTGTAACAGTTACTCGGCAAAAATGGCTGCAGATTTTACAGATCGAGACAAAACAGCGAGGCAGGCCGCCATATGTCGCGTTGCCGCCATTATAGCGACCGCCGCGAGCGACCATGCCGTCCGCAAAACGCTATCTCAGCTGCAATAACTGACGTTTTCCCAGATAAAACCTGCCAAAATAAACCTGTCCCTTTTTGGTAGGTAGAATTACCCATAAGGTAAGTATGTTTCTGAGTTATTTCGTGTTGACCCATTTGAGCGCAATAGGGTATAACTCTATTCAACCGCTAGGGATTTTATTGAGAAAGGTGTTCTACCATGAGCAAGAACCTCTCCCAGCAGGTCGTTCTCGACCGTCGCGGCTTCATCGCCGCCACCTTTGCAACCGTCGCCGGCCTTGGTCTTGCCGGCTGCTCCGACACCAGCGCCGAGGCCGACAAGGGTTCCGCCGCCGGCTCCTCCAAGAGCCCCGAGGACACCGAGGCTTCCACCACGCTCGATGCCAAGGCATTCGACAAGCTCGTCGACAACGGCCCCAAGGCCGATGATGACGCCATCGCCGCCAGCACCTGGGCCACGGCCGTCAAGGACGCCGGCGTCTTTAAGATCGGTGGCGTTCAGACCTCCACGCTCTTCTCCCTCCTCAACGAGAAGGACGGCAAGACCCGTGGCTTCGACGCCGGCATCGCGCAGCTCCTGTCCAACTACATTCTGGGCGAGAACAAGGTCGAAATCACCCAGGTGACCTCGGACACGCGTGAGTCCGTCCTGCAGAACGGCCAGGTCGACGCCGTCTTTGCCACCTACACTATTACCGATGAGCGCAAGAAGCTTGTCTCCTTTGCCGGCCCCTACTACTACACCCAGCAGGCCATCCTGGTGCTCGCCGACAACGACGACATCAAGAGCGTCGACGACCTGGCCGACAAGAACGTCGCCGTCCAGTCCGGCTCCAACGGCCCCGCCATCCTGGAGGAGTTCGCCCCCAAGGCCAGCCAGCAGGAGTTCAAGACCGACGAGGAGGCCCGCCAGGCACTTCAGCAGGGCCGCGTTGACGCCTACGTCATCGACAACAACATGCAGCAGAGCGCCCTGGTCCGCGAGCCCGGTAAGTACAAGATCGCCGGCAAGCCCTTCGGCAGCAAAGAGCCCTACGGCATCGGCCTGCCGCTCGATTCCGACGGCGTCGCCTTTGTCAACGACTTCCTTAAGAAGATCGAGGACGATGGCACCTGGACCGAGCTGTGGCAGATCTGCATCGGCGATCGCACGGGCGACACCAACGTTCCCGAGCTGCCCGAGATCGGCGCCTAGACAGCGAGCCCAGTAACGGCCGCTACGAAACCATACGGAAACGCACGATGCGCTTTATTGCGCTAAACTGTTTCCACACTGAGTTGTCGGGGCTTCCGTACACACGGGAGCCCCTTTCCTTATCGGCGGGAGGTCCGCATGAGTCTCTCCGAGCTCTGGTCGCTCTATGGCCAGAACTATATCGACGCGCTGCTAGCAACCTGGGGCATGACGCTTGAGTCGTTTGCCATCGCCATGGTGCTGGCCGTCGCTGTCACCGTGATGCGCGTGTCGCCGCTCAAGCCGCTGCGCATCTTTGGCGACCTGTATGTTCAGGTCTTCCGTAACATCCCCGGCATCGCGCTGCTTATCATCGTCGTCTATGCGCTGCCGCCGCTCAAGGTCGTCCTGCCCTACCGCACCTGCGTTATCGTCGCCACGGTCCTTTTGGGCTCGGCCTTTGGCTCCGAGAACTTTATGAGCGGCATCAACACCGTCGGCGTCGGCCAGGTGGAAGCCGCGCGCTCGCTCGGCATGAGCTTCAGCCGCATCCTCGCCAAGATCGTGATTCCGCAAGCACTGCGCTCGAGCGTGCTGCCCATGACCAACCTCTTTATCGCCGTCATGCTCACCACCGCACTCGGCAGCCAGGTACCGCTTCAACCGCAGGAGCTCACCGGCGTGGTGAGCTACATCAACACGCGCTCGCTCGGCGGCGTCGCCGCGTTCTTTATCTCGGCGCTCGGCTACCTGGGCACGGCCTTTGTGGTGAGCCACATTGGCAACTACATCGATAAGAAGGTGAGGATCCTCCGATGAGCAAGCATTCCACCTCCGCGCTCACCATGCGCGATGCGCTCTACGAGGCTCCCGGCCCCAAGATGCGCGCCAAGATTCGCATCGGCACCGCTATCTCGCTTGTTGCCGTCGCCGCGCTCGCCGTCCTCGTGTTGCAGCGCTTTTATGTGACCGGTCAGCTTTCGGTCCACTATTGGTATTTCTTTACGCACCTCACCACCTGGAAGTTCCTGCTTGCCGGCTTTGAGGGCACCGTTAAAGTCGCACTCACCGCTGGCGCCATCGCGCTGGTGTTGGGCCTAGCCCTTATGCTCGGCCGCACCAGCGACATTAAGCCGCTGCAGCTGGTCTGCCGCGTGCTCACCGATTTCTTCCGCGGCGTACCGAGCCTGCTGTTCATCTACTTCTTCTTTTTGGTGCTGCCTCAGTACAAAATTGCGCTGCCGTCGTTTTGGATGCTCACGCTCCCCGTCGCGCTCGCTGCAGCCGGCGTGCTGGCCGAGATCTTTCGCGCGGGCGTCAACGCCGTGCCGCGCGGGCAGGTCGAGGCAGCCCAAGCGCTCGGTCTCTCCAAAGCTAAAATCACCTTTAAAATCGTGCTGCCGCAGGCGATTCGGTTTATCATTCCCTCGTTGATTTCGCAGCTTGTGGTCGTAGTCAAAGACACCACCGTCGCTTACGTGGTGAGCTACCCCGACCTCATGCAAAATGCCCGCGTGCTCATTACCAACTACGACGCCCTCGTGTCGGTCTACCTGGTAATCGCGGTCATCTACATCCTCATCAACGTCGCGATCAACAAGGCCGCTGTCTACGTTTCGCACAAGACCGGCGCGACCATCATCCGCTAACGCTTTACCATTTCCAGTCATAAGGAGCCGAGCACCATGGCACAGAGCACCTCTTCCACCGGCAATCAGCCGCTGATCGAGCTCAGGCACGTCGATAAGCACTATGGCGATCTGCACGTCCTCAACGACATCAATCTCTCGGTCGACCGCGGCGAGGTCGTCGTCGTGATCGGCCCCTCGGGCTCGGGCAAGTCGACCATGTGCCGAACCATCAACCGCTTGGAAACCATCGACTCGGGCGAGATCCTCATCGAAGGCGAGCCCCTGCCGCAGGAAGGCAAGGACCTTGCCCGTATGCGTGCCGAGCTGGGCATGGTGTTTCAGCAGTTCAACCTGTTCGCACATATGACCGTGCTGCAGAACGTCATACTGGGACCGGTCGACGTGCTGGGCGTCTCCAAGGACGAGGCCCGCGAGCGCGCCATGGACCTGCTGGGCCGCGTGGGCGTTGCCGAACAGGCCGATAAGGTGCCCGCACAGCTCTCGGGCGGCCAGCAGCAGCGCGTAGCCATCGCCCGCTCGCTTGCCATGCAACCCAAGGCCATGCTTTTTGATGAGCCCACGAGCGCCCTTGACCCCGAGATGATCAACGAGGTGCTCGAGGTCATGGTCCGTCTGGCCCAGCAGGGCATGACGATGATCGTCATTACGCACGAGATGAACTTTGCCCGCCGCGTGGCCGACCGCGTCGTGTTTATGGCCGACGGCCAAATCGTGGAAACCGGCACGCCCGACGAGTTCTTCGACCACCCCCAGACCAAGCGCGCCCAGGACTTCCTCAACTCCATCAAGGGCCACTAACCAGCAACCCCGTGGGACAAATCCATTGAAAGTGTTGTCCCACGTCTCTCATGCGCCCTGTCACCTTCAGATTCGAAAGCAGCACCCATGATCGGAACACGTACTTCCTCGTCCTATACCCCGCACGTCGACGTTGCCCCCGCCGACCGCCCGCTCATCCTGGTGGCGCCGCGCTGGGAAGAGGCAAAGCCGTTTTTAAGCGAGACGCTCTCCCCCAACGAGGAAATCGCCAGTGTCTTTGTCGATGCCATCCTTGCCGCCGGCGGCCTGCCGCTGCAGATGTCCATCACCGAGGACATTGAGGTCATCCGTCATTACGTCGATATCGCCGACGGCATCGCCATTCCCGGCGGCCCCGATGTCAATCCCAAACGTTGGGGCGATGATCGACCCTACGACCCCACCCTCTGCTGCGAGATCCGCGATAGCTTTGAGTTTAAGCTGGTCGACGAGGTGCTCCGCGCCAAAAAGCCGCTCTTTACCACCTGCCGCGGCACGCAGCTGCTCAATGTCGCCACCGGCGGAACCCTGTGCATGGACGTACCGAGCCTGGGCGCGCGCGAGGGTCGCACGCAGTGGCGCCATACCCACGTGCTCAACGACCCCGTGCATCCCGTCGAGGTCGTGCCGGGCTCGCTTCTGGAGCGCGCGGTTGGCGGGCACAGGCTGATCCAGACCAACTCCGCACACCACTGCTGCGTCGAGCGTCTGGGTAAGAGCACGCGCTTGGTCGCCAAGGCAACCGACGGCGTTCCCGAGTGCATCGAGGTCGAAGGCCAGCCTTTCTGCCTGGGCGTGCAATGGCATCCCGAGTACACCTGGCAGACGCTCGAGACCGACTTTAACCTGTGGAAGTCGTTTGTCGAGGCGGCGGCCAAGGTAAAGCAGGCCCGCTAGTTCGCGAACCGCACAACAGATAAGGACGCCCCGCCGGCCACATGGTCCGACGGGGCTTCCCTTTGCCTAGCTAAACCGAAGGGAACGCGACAACGTCCGCAGGGCGCTCCAGCGTCTCGGCAATGCGATCGCGCACTTCGAGCAGACACTCGATAAGCAGCGGATTGAAAGCGCCGCACTCACCGTCCAAAATCATCCGAATCGCCTCTTCTTGCGAAATGGCGTCCTTGTACACACGTACGCTCGTCAACGCATCGTACACATCGGCCACCGAGACCACCTGAGCGGCAATGGGGATATCGTCGCCCTTAAGACCGTCAGGATAGCCCGTACCATCCCAACGTTCATGATGCCAGCGGGCGATTTGGTACGCATAGTCCAAAAGGGCACTTCCTTCATGGTTTCTGCCCAGATTGCGCAGCATGTCGGCACCAATGGTAGTATGCGTCTTCATTATTTCAAACTCTTCGGGCGTCAGACGTCCGGGCTTGTTGAGAATCGCATCGTCGATCGACATCTTGCCGATATCGTGCAGCGCCGACGCCAACGCAATCGAAGAACGCTCCTCGTTGCCAAGAGAGTACTTGTCGCTCCGTCGCGCCAAGTCGCCAAGCAGCAGCTCAGTCAACTTCTCGATATGCGTGACATGCCTGCCGCTTTCGCCATTACGGACTTCCATGACGCTCGCCATGATGTCGACGAGTATACGGCTGTTATTGACGCGCGCATTGTACTGCTGCGACAGCAGACTCGTCAGACGACGCTGTTTGGTATACAGTCGAATAATATTGTTGACGCGACGACGCACAATGCGGTCATCGAACGGGCGACTGATATAGTCCGAGGCGCCCAAATCGTAAGCACGTAACACCACGTCGTCGGTATCTTCGCTCGAGATCATAATTACAGGTAGGCTATCGAGGGCTGCCTGACGCGAAAGCTCGGCCAGCACCTCACAGCCGCTCATGTCCGACATGGCAATATCGAGCAGCACGAGGGACAGGTCGCCACCATAACGGTCAACCGCATCGAGCGTGGCGCGACCGCTATCGGCTTCTAGAATGCGATAGTCGTCCTTGAGCATCTCACCGAGGATGGACCGGCTCACTTTGGAATCGTCGGCAATCAGCACCAGGGGCTTTTGGTTCCTGATCGTCTCGCTTGCATCGGCATCCGTCACAACCGTGCCGCGTCTGATCTTCGCACGATTCAAGAGAGTGGCTGCGCGATGCACGCCTTCCTCGATCGTCTCACCGCTCACACGAACGCCGCTCGCACAGGCCGATAGGTCGATCTCCTCATTCCCCGGTACAACAGCAGAGCGAATGGCCTCCGACACATGGCGCAAGCGGCGGGCAAAATCATCGGGGGCAATATCGGGCATGACGACCACAAACTCGTCGCAATCATAGCGCACAAGCAGATCGGTCGAGTGAATGTTATCGCGTATAACGGCCGCGACGACGCCAAGCACCAAATCGCCGACATGATGGCCATAAGCGTCGTTGACCATCTTAAAATCATCGAGGTCAACGATCGCCACGCCACCGGATACATGGTGCGTGCGGAGTCTTTCATCAAAGTAGCGACGATTGCGAACGCCCGTCACCACATCGGTGTAGGCCGCCTCCTCATCTGCCACCTCTTGCTCATTGACCGGGCGTGCCACAAGTAAAACGCGTCGCTCGCCTTCAACCGTCACGGGACGCGCGGAAGCACAGTATTCGATACCGTCGCCCGTCAGTCGCTCAGACACTTCATCGGAACCCCCGAGCACCTTGCGACAATCCTGACGCAAGCAAGGGCACTGATCGCCAAAGAACAGGCAGTTATGCTCGTTATCAATCTGTTCGGCAGAAAGCAGGCGCACCACGGGGTAAATCTTCTCGACACGGGCGACCTCGGCGGCGGCCTCGCTGGCAGTAAGATTACCCCCATATTTATTGAGCATATGCGGCCCTTTCCGTCGTTGGCCTGGCAACGGTACGCCCGTTAAACGTTACTAGAGTAACATCTTGCAGAGCAGGCAGGTGCACAATTGTTGTAATATTTTTAATAGCAATAGAACGGGTCAATTACCTCTGCGAATATGCAGCTCAAGATTGATTTATTGCAAGACACCAATGTTTATTGATTCTCCTGTATGAGTCACCGACGCATCAGCGGCTTAGAATGGCGCGGACGGCGTTGGCGGCTGCGACCGGTCGATCTCGAAGACCGTTATGCGCACCCGGAATTGTTACAACGGGGCAGCCCAGTAACTCCGCAGCCGCTCGTGCACCTGCCGCGCGGGACGTATCGGCCGAAAGCTCTCCCAAGCAGACGGCGGCAACGGTTTTTGATGCGCGAACTCGATCCCAATCGGGACCATACGTCATGACAAGTCCATACTCGTTCGCCATAAAGCCACGTCCATTGCGCATAGCATGTTTGGCTTCCGCTTTGGTTATACCGGGAGCTTCAGGATCGGGGTCTCCAATAGCGCCCAAGAAGACCCTCAGCGCCCTCGAAACTTTCCCCGCCGCAACCATCTCGAGCAAAACCGGGGCTGCGCCCAAGCCAACGCCCTCGCCTGTCACGGCCGGCTCATGCAAAATCGCAGACGACACTGCCGCCGCATCCGCATGAAGGAGCTCAAGGGCAACGAGCGTGCCAGCGCTGTGCGCGAGGACATTTGCCGGGGCGCCGGCATGTTGGATAACAGCTCGCAGGTCGGCAGCCTGAACTGCCAGATCGTAGCGTCCGTCTGCCGCATCGTCGCTCTCGCCGCAACCACGGCGGTCATAGGCAATGACGCGATAGCCACAGGCGAGCTCGCGGGCGATGCCGTCAAAAAATGTGCCGTCGACGCACGCACCGTGCACGCACACCAAGGCGGGCGCATCGGACGATACATCCGGGCCGGCATACTCGCGGCAGGCAATCGTGGTGCCCGCATTTTCGACCGTAAAATCCATGTTGTGATCCTATCGTCAACGCCATCAGGCCGCACCGAGGTGTGACTTGGACAGTCTGGCGCCATGTTGCGCATACTTAAATGCGTTTACTGTACCCGACTCGCACCCTTTCATGACAGGGTTCCGAAAACTCACCAGGCTGCACAGTTTCGGCTTAGACAACAGTGTCCAGACCCGCGATTGGCACGGGGGCCAATGCTATGCTTAAGTACAACTGTCCCGAGGAGCATATGCCTATGTCTACGTTTTTGAATGCCAGCCCCATCTTTGGGCCCGTCCGCAGCCGACGCCTTGGACTCTCGCTCGGCGTCAACATGATGCCTGCCAGCGGCAAGATTTGCACCTTTGACTGCATTTACTGCGAAAACGGACTCAACGCCGAACGCCCCTGCCACGAGCCACACAACACGGCTGCCGTGGTGCTCGACGCACTCGAAGCCAAACTACGCGAGATGACGGTCGAGGGTGAGCTGCCCGATGTAATCACGTTTGCCGGCAACGGCGAGCCCACCGCCGCACCGGAGTTCCCGCAGGCTATCGCCGGCGCTGTCGCGCTTCGCGACCAGTTGGCCCCGAACACCAAGATTGCCGTGCTTTCCAACGGCACGCGCGCCGACCGTCCCCAGGTGCATGATGCGCTCATGATGGTCGACGACAACATCCTCAAGCTCGATACGGTCGATCCGGCATTTATCCAGCTGCTCGACCAGCCCGTTGGTCCCTACGACGTCGAGCACCAGATCGAGACGTTCGCGAGCTTTGAGGGCCACGTTATCATTCAGACGCTATTCCTCACCGGCGAGTACCAAGGCAAGTCTATTGACAACACGGGCGACGAATACGTCGGCCCTTGGCTTGCGGCGCTCGAGCGCATTCGTCCGCAGGAGGCGACCATCTACACGGTGGCGCGCGAGACACCAGTCGCCGGCCTTGCCAAAGCGGCGCCTGAGGTGCTCGACGCCATTGCCACACGCGTGCGCGCCCTCGGCATCCCCTGCCAGGTGAGTTACTAGCACCCGTCTGCCCAAGAGCAGCTAATTTGGGACGGGGCTTTTTTGACTGCTTTTGGGAGCGATATGGGCGGCGCAAGGCCGCGCGGACAAAAGCAGTCAAAAAAGCCCCGTCCCAAATTAGCTGCTCTGCGGGTGGGCTATACTAGCCTCGGATGAAAGGAAGTTAGCCATGTATGACAAAGGACCCGTACCCGGCCGCAACGACGATTGCTGGTGCGGCAGCGGCAAAAAATACAAGAAATGTCACAGCGCCTTTGATGAGCGCCTCGAGCGCCTGTGGGAAGAGGGCTGGAACGTCCTGCCCCGCACGCTCTATAAGACGCCTGCCGATATCGAGGGCATCAAGCGCTCGGCCGCCATCAACGTGGGCGTGCTCGATTATGTGGGTGAGCATATCACCGCGGGCATGACCACCAACCAGATCGACCAGATGATCTACGACTACACCGTCGAGCATGGTGGAACGCCGGCCGACCTCAACTACGAGGGCTACCCCAAGAGCGTGTGTACCTCGATCAATGACGTAGTCTGCCACGGTATCCCCTGCGATGCGGATGTGCTGCACGAGGGCGACATCATCAACGTGGACTGCTCAACGATCTTAGACGGCTATTTTAGCGACTCGAGCCGCATGTTCTGCATCGGCAAGGTCTCGGCCGAGCGCCAGCGCTTGGTCGACGTCACCCGCGCCAGCGTGGAGGCGGGTCTGGCAGCCGTCAAGCCATGGCTGCCGCTCTCCGTGATGGCCGAGGCCGTACAAAAGACGGTCGAGGACGCCGGCTTTAGCGTGGTGCGCGAGTACGGTGGCCACGGCATTGGCAAGGAGTTCCACGAGGACCCGTTTGTGGGCTTTACCACCGAGGCGCCCGACGTGGACACTATCATGGTTCCGGGCATGGTCTTTACTATCGAGCCCATGGTCAACGCCGGAACACCCGACATTAAGATTAGCAAGGGCGATGGGTGGTGCGTGCGCACCAAGGACGGCAGCGACTCGGCCCAGTGCGAGGTACAGCTCGTGGTGACCGAGGACGGCTACGATCTGCTGAGCTGGTAGCCGTAGATGCGCCGGATGCTGACGGGCACGCTCGTCTTGCCTCCGGCGTTTTATTTGAACGTTTTGCCTGATAAAACCTGCCAAAATAAACCTGTCCCTTTTTGGCAGGTTGAGCGGAGAGGAATGCTTGTGAACATCCTAGTTTTGCTGCCCGTCAACGACCGCCATCGTGCAATTCTTGAGTCGAGCGCTCCGGGCGAGAATTTTATCTACACGAGCGCCGGCGACATCACGCGCGAACAGGTCGCCGATGCCGACGTGATCCTGGGCAACATCGACCCTGACATGCTCACGGCATGCGACCATCTCCAGCTGTTGCAATTGCAGACCGCCGGCTATGACGACTACCTTGCCGCCGGCACCGTGCCGGCTGAAGCCAAGCTGTCTTGCTCGATCGGCGCCTACGGTCAGGCCGTGAGCGAGCACATGTTTGCCATGGTCCTTTCCATGATGAAGCGCCTGCCCGGCTATCACGACTTGCAGCGCGAGCATCGCTGGGAGGATTTGGGGCCGGTCACCTCGCTCAAAAACGCCAACGTGCTGGTGCTGGGCGCAGGCGATATCGGTGGCCACTTTGCCACGCTCTGCCGCAGCATGGGTGCGCACGTCCGAGGCATCAAGCGCCATCCGCTCGTCTACCCCATTGTGTTTGAGGACATGGACGGCATGGATGCCCTGTCTGAGCGCCTGGCAGAGGCCGACATCGTCGCATCCTTTATGCCCAGCACGCCCGAGACCCGCGGCCTGGCGAACGCCGAGTTCTTCGCCGCGATGAAACCGGGCGCGTTCTTTGCCAACGGCGGCCGCGGCGATCTTGTGGTCGCCGACGACCTGGTTGCCGCTCTGGAATCGGGACATCTCTCCGGCGCCGCGGTCGACGTCACCGATCCCGAGCCGCTGCCCGCCACAAGCCCGCTGTGGGATGCACCCAACATGCTCATCACACCGCACGTCTCGGGTTGGTTCCACCTGGCCGCCACGCTCAATAACGTGGTCGACATCGCCGCGGAGAATCTGCGTCACCTGCTGGCCGGCGAAACTTTACGTTGTTGGATTGAGCATTAGATTGTTCCGGCGTTTTACCAAACGCCGGAACCCCTCGACGCTGCGAGCCCGCCGTTTGGCCAATCTGCCGTTCAATTTCAAAGGCGCGACCAGAAGGTCAGCGCCTTTTCATTTCACGGCACCTTGGCTCAAACGGCGGGCTCTCGCTGACTTTTGCTCTACCTGCGGCGGTTTCGCTGGCGTCAGCTTCATCTGCAAGCCTTAGCAGCTCCGTCTTACCGTTGACATTGCGGCATTTGCCCAGATAAAACCTGCCAAAATAAACCCGTCCTTTTTTGGCAGGTTTTAGAGCTCCACACTTTCGGCACCGTTGATGTTTAGGTCGCGCTCGTAGAAAGCCGTGAGGGCGCGGATCGCGTACATCACGTCGCGCACGCCACCGGTCTCGTAGCTCGAGTGCATGGCCAGCTGCGGCAGGCCCACGTCCACGGCGTGCATGCTCGCCTGCATATTGGACAGATTGCCGAGCGTGGAGCCACCCGCCATATCGCTCTTGTTGGCAAAGGCTTGCGTGGGCACGTCTGCGTCATCGCAGATGGCCTGGAACACTGCGCGGCTAAAGGCATCGGTGCAATAGTGCTGGTTGGCGGCTTCCTTGATGACGATACCGCCGTTGAGCACGACCTGGTTGTGGGCATCGCACTTTTCGGCGTGGTTGGGATGCACGGCGTGCGCGTTGTCGCAGCTCACGAGCATCGAGGCGGCAAGCGCACGGTGGTACGACTCGTCATCAAAGCCCAGCGACCCGTTAATGCGACGCAACGCATCGGCCAAGAACGTCGACATAGCGCCCTGCTTGGTCTCGGAGCCAACCTCCTCGTTGTCGAAGCAGCAAAAGACCGAGATGTCATGCGCATTCTCGGCACCCAAAAATGCCTGCAGCGAGGTGTAGGCGCAGGCTAGGTCGTCGAGCTTGGGCGTCGAGATAAACTCGTCGGCCCAGCCCCAAATGCGCGCGTCCTGACGATTGACCAGGAACAGATCGCGACCCAGAATCTGTTCGGGCTCGACGTCCAGTTCGTCGGCGATCAGAGCATCAAAGTCGCCCTGCTTAAGCTCGCCGGCGCTGATGAGCGGGCACAGGTCGACAGCGCGGTTGGGTGCAAAGCCCTCATTGACGCCACGGTTCATATGGATAGCAAGGCTCGGAATGATAGCGACCTCGCGCTCGGTGGCAAGCAGGCGGCTCTCAATACGGTCGCCCTCGCGCACCAGCACGCGTCCAGCCAGCGCCAACGGGCGATCGAACCAGGTGTAGTCGATCATGCCGCCGTAGGCCTCGGTGTTCAGGCGCAGCGTCTCGCCCGCGCCGTCGAGCTCGGGCACGGCCTTGACCTTAAACGTCGGAGAATCGCTGTGCGACGCCGTGAGCTGAAAATGATAGTCGCCGGCAACTCCGTCCTCGCCCCACGTCGCGGCCAGGTCCTCGCCCACCTTAAAGGCGATAACGCTCGAGGTGTTGCGCTGCGTGTAATAACGCCCGCCCGGCTCGATGTCCCACGCCGCATTCTCGGGCAGGTAGGTAAAGCCCGCCTCGTCGAGCTCGGCCATAATGGTCGCCGCCGTATGGAACATGCTGGGGCACGCCTCGATAAAGTCGATAAGGTCGTTGGCGGCCTCGATATCGTCGGCCGTCACATGCGCGCGTTCGGGCGTTTCCTGATCCGTCATGCTCTCCCCTTTCGCTGGGTTGATGGTCCCCTCCAGCATACCCCGCCACGCCAGCGCCGCACTCTTCATTCCATGTTTAATCCCATGCCACTCACCAGGTTGAGCCATCATGCCCGCGCTCCTTTTGCGATAATTACGCTAACAGGACGAGAGGAGCCGTCATGAAGCCACGTAACATTGCCATCGTCTGCGGTGTCGCGGGAGTCGCCGTCGGCCTTGCCGCTGCCACCGGTATCGTTTACCGCAAGCAAATCAAGTCCGCCGCATCGCTCAAACGCTTGACCGGCTACGCGGATGGCTATGACCTGTACGCAATCGACATTGCCTACGACTACGATCTTGATCGCATCATCGCCGCTGGCGTGCGCGACGACCAGGCCTACATCGATGCCGTGGTGGCGCAGGTGCTGCCCGGTGTGCCGGCACATGTCCAGGCTCCCCAGTTTGCCTGCAGCGCTTTTGTCGCCGTAGATGCCGAAGGCCGCGTGCGCACCGGTCGCAATTACGACTTTAAGGACGACACCTCGGCGCTGCTGGTGCGCAATCACCCACGCGGCGGCTATGCCTCCATCGGGTTTGCCGCCCTTAACAACCTGGGCGATAACACTCCGCTTGACTCCGTCGCCGGACGCGCCGCCGCACTCATGGGTCCGTTTGCCCAGCTCGACGGTGTTAACGAATGCGGCGTGTCCGTTGCCGTGCTCACCCTTGATTCCAAGCCCTGTGACCAGGACACGCAACGCCCTGTCATCAATACCTCGCTCGCCATCCGTCTGGTGCTCGATCGTGCCGCCACCACACAAGAAGCTGTCGACCTGCTTTCCGCCTACGACATGCACGCCATGGCAGGACGCGATTATCACTTCTTTATCAACGACGCCACCGGTGACGCGCGCGTAGCAGAGTGGGATCCGCACGATCCGGACCGCGCTTTCAAAGCGACTCCTGTACGCCAGGTTACGAACTTCTACCCCTGCTATGGCGACGAAGTGCTGCCCAACCAAAAGAACGGCGAGCTGGGCCATGGTAAAGAGCGCGCCATCGCAATCGCCGATGTCCTTGACGCCCATGTCGGTGCCCAGGACGAAACGATTGCCTGGGAAGCCCTGCGCGCCGCAGCGCAAGAGCCCAATCCGGAAGACATCACCAGCAATACGCAATGGTCGGTCGTCTTTGACAATACCGAACCCGCCGCCGCTATTGCGCTGCGCCGCCACTGGGGCGACGTCGACGCCTTCGCACTGTAAGGAGCTAGGCCCGTCGACCTTACGCTCGCCTGACGTTGTTTACATTTCTATACGCTTGAGCTAACACGTTTTACCCCCGTATCAACAGTGTGCGGGGGTAAACTTATGCGCATGTTATAACTTGCCCGGAAGGATTCATCATGCTTAGGATCGGTCTTCTTACCAGTGGCGGCGACTGTCAGGCGCTCAACGCCACCATGCGCGGCATCGTCAAAACGCTTATGACCAATAGCGAAGAACCTATCGAGATTTATGGTTTTGAGGACGGCTACCAGGGCCTTATCTACAGCAGGTTCCGCGTCATGACGCCCGCCGATTTTAGCGGCATCCTCACCCGCGGCGGCACCATTTTGGGCACGAGCCGCACGCCGTTCAAGCGCCTGGACATTCCCGAGGCCGACGGTGTCGAGAAGGTGCCTGCGATGGTCCACACCTATCACAAGCTGCAACTCGACTGCCTGTTTATGCTGGGCGGCAACGGCTCCACCAAGACCGCCAACCGCCTGCGCGAAGAGGGCCTCAACGTTATCGCTCTGCCCAAGACCATCGATAACGACACCTGGGGCACCGAAATGACGTTTGGCTTTACGAGCGCCATCGACGTCGCCACCAAGTGCATCGACGACATCCACACCACCGCCTCGAGTCACGGCCGCGTGTTCGTTATCGAGATCATGGGCCACAAGGTTGGCTGGATCCCGCTGTACGCCGGCGTCGCGGGCGGCGCGGACGTCATCCTGATTCCCGAGATTCCCTACGACATGAGTAACGTCATCAAGACCATCGAGCATCGCATGGAGACCGGCAGCCGCTTTACGATCGTGGCCGTCGCCGAGGGCGCTATCTCCAAGGAGGACGCGGCGCTGCCCAAGAAGGAGTACAAGAAGAAGCTCGCCGAGCGCACGAGTCCGTCGATTGTCTACGACATTGCCAAGGAAATCGAGGCCAAGACCGGTCGCGAGACCCGCGTCGCCATCCCCGGCCACACGCAGCGCGGCGGTCAGCCCGACGCCCAGGACCGCATCTTTGCGACCCAGTGCGGCGTCGAGGCGGCACTGGGCTGCCTACGCGGCGAGTTTGGCTACATGATTGCCCTGCGTGACGGCAAGATGTGCCACATGCCGCTCGAGGAGGTCGCCGGCAAGCTCAAGTTTGTCGATCCCCAGAGCGACCTGGTACGCGAGGCCAAGGCGCTGGGCATCAGCTTCGGCGACGAATAGCCTCGGCCGAAATCCATCCCATCGGGCCCTCCGACCCCGCCCGACGTATTTCGATTTGGCTCCTCCCTTGACTCCGTCAAAGGTCGCTAATCGAAATCGTCGGTCGGGGTCGGAGGGCCCTGCGTTTACATACTCGCCGAGGCTATTCGTCTTCTTGCTGCGGGTGCCTAGGGCAGGAGGCGCCGTGCATTTTTGGGAGTTTTCAGCAGCCGAGGGTGCCTGCATACTGAATTTTGGGCGAAAGGCAGGCGCCATGGGCCGCATCTTGTAAAAACGAGCGGCTCTTGAGGCGTTGGGAGCTCAGAATCAGGGCTTTCAGCGCAGTTTTGTGCGCCCGCTCCCATACTCGTGGACTCCGGAATGCTGAATTCTCCGGAATTTGCACGCCGCCCCTGGGGGTACCTGCGGGTAAAAAGCAACCGCCCCGCCAAAATATGCATTCTGCGGGGCGGTTTATGCAATAAAGCGACTGCGGCACGTCACAGCTCGCTACAACTTGAATCCAAGAACAGGTTACTCGGCGCTCTTGAGGGCACCGACCATGTCAATCTTGTTGAGGGTACGGTTGGTGGCGAGGTTGACGATAAACGTAAAGCCAAACGAAAGCACCACAGCGAGCACGAAACTCAGCGGCTCGACCTCAACATCAAAGTACAGCGACGGCATCTGAAGAACGTACGTAAAGCTCTCGGCAAGCAGGCCACCCAGCGGCACGCCCAGTGCGGTGCCAATCGCCGTAAGGATCAACGTCTCCTTATTGACGTAGTGGTGCACCTCGCCACGGCGGAAGCCCAGCACCTTGATGGTCGCCAGCTCGCGTTCGCGCTCCGAAATATTCGTATTAGACAGCGTAAACACCACCACAAACGACAGGCACGCCGCCATAAAGGTCACAAGCACTACGACCGAATTGATAATCGTAAAGTTCGACTCATAGTTCTCCCAATGCTCGGCCGTACTCGAAATCGTAAGCCAACCGTCACTCTTAAGCTTCTTGCTAAACGCAATTTGGTCGGCCGACGAGCCCTTAAGCAGCACAAAGATGCCGTTAAGACGCGCGCTTCGGCCGAACGCGCGCTCATAGGTGCCCTGCGTCATATAAAGCGTGTTGCCCAAATAATTGAGCGAGATATCGCTAACCTTGACCTTGGTAACATTGAGCGACGAATCCTGGACCTGCGCCGTATCGCCCGGCTGAATCCCCAGCACCAGCTGTGAACTCTTGCTTAAATACACGTCCCCGTCACGCAGGGCGAGCGGTTCTTTGGACTCATCCTCCAGACGCACGTAATCGTCCAGATCATTCGTGCGGTCATCGGGCACCACGATGAGCTGTACGGTCTCGCTCTTACCGCCAAACGTAAAGGTGACGTTGTCGGTCATAATCGGCAGGATCGAGGTCACGCGCACGCCGGAGTCGCTGGCCGCGCTACGCTCTTCCAGCGCCGCACACGTCTGAGCATAGTCATCGGGATTGGCGACCGCCAGCAAGTCATAGCGCGTGATGTGCCCGTACTGTTTGGGCGAAAGCGCCACCGACGTATCGCGGATGCCCATACCGCAGATCACGAGCGCCGTGCAGCCGGCGATACCGAAGATGGTCATAAAGGCACGTTTTTTGTAGCGGAACAGGTTACGCGCTGCCACCTTGTTCAAAAAGCCCATGCGGCGCCAAATAAAGCCGATGCGCTCAAGCAAGATGCGCGAGCCGGCTCGCGGGGCCTTGGGACGCATAAGCGAGGCTGGGGTCTCGGCCATCTCGTGGCGGCAGGCGATAATCGTGGCACCCACCACGCCCACGGTAAACAGCGCCACCGAGACGATCGAGGACACGATGTCGTACGAAAGCAGCATCTGGGGCAGTGAGTACATGTCGTCGAACACCGTAAACAGGAACAGCGGCAACCCCACAAATCCGATGATGTTGCCGAGTACGCCGCCGAACAGACATGCCCACAGCGAGTAGTCCACGTATTTGGACAGGATTCGCCCGCGTGAATAGCCGAGCGCCTTGTACAGGCCAATGAGCGTGCGCTCCTCCTCGACCATACGAGTGGCGGTGGTAAGGCTGATGAGCACGGCTACGACAAAGAAAATAAATGGGAAAACCGTGGCGATGGCCTCAATCGAAGAGCTGTCGCTCTCGACGCTTGAGTAGCTTGCGATGTTACCGCGATCCTGGATGTACCAAGTGCATTCGCCCAGATCGGAAAGCTCGGCGCGTGCATCGGCAAACTGCTGGTCGGTGGCGGCGCGGCGCTGGTCCAAATCGGCCTGAGCCCGAGCACGCTCCTCACTGCCCTGGGGCATGCGGTTGATGTTGTCCTGCTCAATCCCAAAGAGCATATTCGCCTGGCGCTCGGAGGCATCCAAGCTTGCCGGCGCGTCGACCGTCAGCTCTTGGACGCGCACCTTCTCACGCTCGTCGCGAATCTTCTCGATATTACCCTTGACCTCGTTGATCTTTGTCGTGTAGGCATCTGAATAGGAGTTGAGGCTCTTGGCTCCCTCGACGATCACGTGGACCGCGGAGTAGGAAGAAGATGTCGCGGCATCCTCGCTCACATAGAACTTATAGTCCGCAGCCGAAGCAGCGCGAAAGGCGTTGACTGTCGAGTCGGAGCTCACATCAGTAGGATCGAGGACCTCGGCCGTAATGGTGTAATCACCCGCGGCAAACTGGTCCTTGGCGCTTTGGTTCGACGAGCTCGCGTCATTGGCGGCAAAACTCACCGTGTCGCCGAGCTTTTTGCCCGAAGCCTTCAGGAACTTCGAAGTCACCGCGACCTCGCCGGCGCTCTCGGGCAAATCGCCGCTCACCAGCACCGGTTGATCGATATTCTTCCTGGAAAGGCTCTGAACGACTACACGCTCGCGCGTGGTACCCACGGCGGTGTAGGCGGTCTCGGTGTAGATGCCCTCGGCCGTCTCGACGCCGTCGACCTCTTGAATGGCCGCAAGATCGTCGCGCGTAAGGCCATAGGTCGACTGCACGTTAATGTCATAGACATTCTGCTGGTCAAAATAGACGTCGACCGAATCGCGCAGATCCTCGCAGCCCGCCTTAAGACCGCACATCACGCTCACTCCGAGCGCGGTAATGACCACGATAGATAGGAAGCGCTTAAGACTGCCTCGGATTGTGCGGGAGATGCCACGGCGAAAAACCGTCGGCGCCATATCATTTGAGCTTTGAGCGGTACGGTAGGTCGCGAACTCCCGATCGTGACCCACGTGCTCCGTATCGTGGTTTTGGCTGTTTTGGCGATCTTGGTCCATGGGCGCTACCACTCGATCGTCTCGATAGGCACGGGATTTTGCTGGACCGTCTCGCTCTCCACACGACCGCTCTTAAAGCAGATCAGGCGATCGGCCATGGGCGCGAGCGCGGAGTTGTGCGTGATGATGATGACCGTAATGCCCTGCTTGCGACAGGTATCCTGCAGCAGCTGCAAGATCTGCTTGCCGGTTTTGTAGTCGAGCGCGCCCGTGGGCTCGTCGCACAGGAGCAGCTTGGGGTTCTTGGCCAGTGCGCGGGCGATGGACACGCGCTGCTGCTCGCCGCCCGAAAGCTGCGCGGGGAAGTTGGCGAGGCGCTCGCCCAGACCAACCTGGCGAAGTGTCTGTTCGGCATCGAACGAATCGGGGCAGATTTGCGCCGCAAGCTCAACGTTTTCGAGCGCCGTCAGGTTGGGAACCAGGTTATAGAACTGGAAGACAAAGCCGACGTCGGCGCGGCGGTATTCCACGAGCTGCGCCTCATTGGCGGAACTCACATCGCGCCCATCCACCGTTACGGTGCCGGAAGTCGCCGTATCCATGCCGCCCAGAATGTTGAGCGCCGTGGTCTTGCCGGCACCCGAAGCACCCAAAATGATGGCGAGCTCGCCACGCTCGACCGTAAAGCTCGCGCCGTCCAGCGCGTGAATGCGGGCGTCACCCTCGCCGTATGCTTTGACGACGTCCTTGAATTCGATATAAGCCATCGATTAATTCCCATCTGGTCGGATAACTCTTTAGTATTACCCATTTCGCACCGACCAAAAAGGGACAGGTTTATTTTGGCAGGTTTTATATGGGGAAACGAGGGGTGCGGGCAGGCACCAGGACTGTCCACGGCAACCATTTGACCCAAACCGTATCCACCGCTATGATGCCGCTACGGAATGAATGTCTCCGTTGGGTGCGCCAGCCAAGCTGCCGCGTTACCCTAAACCGCCTTGTTGCTGATGACTTCTGCTGTTACGTGATGCCCCTAGGCATCACGCCGCGGCAGGAGTCTTTTTTGTTTTGGAGGAGAAGTGTCGGAAAGCAGCGCATCGAGCAGAATCAAACGTCTGCTCAACACCTATAGCGGTCTTGTGCTTATGGGTGCCGTCGGAATCCCCGTCGGTATCATCGTTGGCGCCATCTGCGCGCTCTTTGGACGCGTGCTTTTGGCGATCGGCGCCTTCCGCGACGAACACATCACCCTGCTCATCCCCTTCCTCGCCCTTATGGGCCTTGCCATCGTGTTTGCCTACCGCGCTTGGGGCAAGGGCACCGACCGCGGCATGAGCCTGGTATTCGACGTAGGCCACGGGCGTGAGGACACCATCTCGCCGCGCTTGGTGCCGCTCATTATGCTGAGCACGTGGGGGACGCACCTCTTTGGCGGCAGTGCGGGACGCGAGGGCGTGGCCGTGCAGATCGGTGCAACCGTCTCACATTG
The DNA here is from genome assembly GCF_050312955.1 of Collinsella sp. SGI.241. Taxonomy (NCBI): domain Bacteria; kingdom Bacillati; phylum Actinomycetota; class Coriobacteriia; order Coriobacteriales; family Coriobacteriaceae; genus Collinsella; species Collinsella sp. SGI.241. The sequence continues at coordinate 155,797 of NZ_JBNPKM010000001.1, read as the reverse complement.
GATCGGCCGACGTCTACCTTTCCGAGACCCCGGCAACACGTTTTTGCTTATCGGCATGGCCGCCGGCTTTGCCGGGCTCTTTCGAACGCCCCTTGCTGCCACGGTCTTTGCTATCGAAGTACTGGTCGCAGGACGCATGGAATACCGCGCGCTGTTTCCCGCGCTTACAGCCTCGCTCGCCGCAAGTATGACCTCCGGCGCTCTGGGACTCGATAAGTTCGAGGTCGCCGTTGTCGCCTCATGCGCGCTTGATCTCCCCGGTCTTGGACGGCTTGCGGTACTAGGCATCGCGTTTGGCATGGTAGGCGGTGCCTTTGCCTGGTGCCTTGCCCATGCCAAGACCCTTGCGGCGCGGCTGCTCCCCAACCCCTATGCGCGCATCGCCGCTATCGGCATCGCGCTATCGGCGATTCTGTTCGCACTGTGGCAGGGTCGATACTGCGGCCTTGGCACCAACCTGATATCGGCGGCGCTCAACGGTAACGGTAAGGTCGCCATCATGCCTTGGGACTGGGCGCTCAAATTCGTACTCACCATCGCCACACTTGCCGCAGGATATCAAGGTGGTGAGGTAACGCCGTTGTTCTCCATCGGAGCCAGCCTGGGCGTCGTACTCGCCGGGATTCTCGGCATGCCCGCCGAACTCTGCGCCGCGCTGGGCTACGCAGCCGTCTTTGGCAGCGCCACCAATACGCTGCTCGCACCCGTCCTTATTGGCTGCGAAGTCTTCGGCTTTGCTAATCTGCCGATGTTCTTTATTGTCTGCGTCGTGGCTTACCTGTTCAACATGGATAAGTCGATCTACGCCCTGCAAGAGCGAGCGTAGAAAGATGTCCAAGCAGGTGGTCTCAACCGGAAACGGCGTCCCACTCTGAGGCTGTATTCCGGGACACGGTTTCCGCTTGGGACGCCATTCGGAAAGCGCATCCCGCTTTAAAGCGGAATTCCGGGACGTGGTTTCCGTCTGAGTCTCCATTCGGAAAGCGTGTCCCGTTCTTTCACGGCATCTTGGCTATGCAAAGTGCTCGAACGTTATTCCTCGTACGCGCCCTCAAGCCGAAGCAGCCACTCCTTGCGATCGAGCCCGCCGGCATATCCGTTAAGCGAGCCGTCGGCGGCAACCACGCGATGGCACGGCACGATAATCGAAATAGGGTTGCGAGCGACCGCAGCCCCCACCGCACGAGGAGACACAACGGGGTCCTCGTTCCCCGGCACCCGATGGCGGGCGGCGACACGAGCCGCAATCTCGCCATACGTGGCGACCTCACCACGCGGAATAGAAAGCAGCTCAAACCAGACTTCACGCTGAAACACCGTGCCGATCATATGCAACGGCGGCGTGTACAGAGGCTCCTGCCCTGCAAAATAAGCATTCAGCCAAGCCCACGAACGCTCAAGCACCGAAGAAGCCGCACCATGAGCCGGACTCGCCGACGACATGCCACCAGCACCGGAAACCGCATCGGCCCCTTCAACATGTTCTGAGTCTTCCCGGAGAAGCGTGGAGCCAAAGTGCTCCTGCCCCTCAAACCAAAGCCCCGTCAGACCGCGGCCATCAGCGGCAAGCAGGATTTCGCCCAAAGGCGAAGCAAACGTCGTCGTGACCACCAGCGGCTCCTTTCAAAACTCCGCACCATAATACCGCGAATTGTGCAGACAACCTGTCTGATACGCCCGGGCAGGCTCGTAATTGTTTAAGCGAGGCAGCTTTCCCCAATCAAGAGAAGAAGACGCGGAGCTTCGACGCCAGGGCGGTACCCATGCCAGCTGAGCTCTAATACTTTTCCCGAGAAGTGAACGAGTAAAAATAGGACCCCAAAGCATCCACACTTTTTGATTACAAAACCGCAGGATTCGCGCAGCAAAGCCGCAGGAAATAGCGGTCAAAATATGCCAATGCTTCGGGGGTCCAAAATAGGTCGTTCACTTCTCGGGAAAAGTATTCAACTTCAATTCACCCCAACCCCAAAGTCACCTCAGGCAGCAGGCGCGAAGCGCCGCAGCTGCCGTCACGGACCCGCAGTCCCCAAAGGAGGCAGGCGCAAAGCGCCGAGGCCGCCGCCGGGACCAGGGCCCGCAACGGCCACGTGCCCTCACATCAGCCCAGCGGCCCCAACCAACAACGGCCCCATCGCAGGCCGCTCGCAGCCGAGTCACCGCAGGCGGGGGCCGGGCTCAGCTTTCAGAACACTCCGCAGACCAGTGCGGCGCCTTGTCCGCGGCTCCGAAGGAGCAGGACAAGGCGCCGCACATGGTCGAGGACGTTCTGAAAGCTAAGCCCGGCCCCCGCCGGACAGTTCCACCGCTACTCGCAGAGCAGCTTGGCGATCTGGACGGCGTTGGTTGCCGCGCCCTTACGGATTTGGTCGCCACAGCACCAGAAGGTGATGCCACGCGCGGCCTCGGGGTTCGAGATGTCGCGGCGCACGCGACCGACCCAAATCAGGTCCTGGTCGGAGGTGTCCATCGGCATGGGGAATCGGTCGTGCGCATCCTCGGCACCCAGGTCGTCGACCAGCTTGACACCCGGGGCAGAAGCCAGCGCAGCACGGGCTTCCTCGACCGTAATGTCGCGCTCAAACTCGAGCGTAATGCTCTCGGAGTGCGAGCGCAGCACAGGCACGCGCACACAAGTGCAGTTCACGCGCAGCTCGGGCAGGTGCATAATCTTGCGACCCTCGTTTTGCAACTTCATCTCCTCGGAGGTAAAGCCCTCCTCCTTGACGCCGCCAATCTGCGGAATCAGGTTGCTCGCCAACTGGGCGGCAAATGCGCGCGGCTCGGGAATCTCCTCGCCACGACCCAGGGCGGCCAGCTGGGCCTCGAGCTCGGCCATACCGGGAGCACCAGCGCCCGAAGCCGCCTGGTACGTCGAGACGATCATGCGCTTCACGCCGGCAAGCTTGTGCAGCGGCCAGGTGGGAACCAGTCCGATGATGGTTGCGCAGTTAGGGTTAGCGATAAGGCCGTGATGCCACTTGATGTCGTCGGCATTGATCTCGGGCACGACGAGCGGCACCTCGGGATCCATGCGGAAGGCGTGGCTGTTGTCGACCACGACGGCGCCACGCTTGACAGCCTCGGGCAGCAGCTCCTTGGCGATATCGTCGCCGGCAGCGCCGAGTACGATGTCGCAGCCCTCAAAGGCCTCGGGACAAGCCTCCTCAATAACAACCTGCTCGCCGCGGAACTCGACGGTCTTGCCCGCAGAGCGCGCGCTCGCCAGCAGCTTGAGCTTGCCAACCGGAAACTCCTGCTCGTTGAGGCACTCGAGCATCTGGGTGCCCACGGCCCCCGTCGCGCCCAAAATAGCAACCGTGTACTGTTTCATGCTTCCCCCTTTAAAGGTTGTGGCTTTTGCCCGCACGCCGAGCAGGCAGGATATTCTTGCCCAGTGTATACAAGAACGGGGCGGACACGAAACCCACCCCGTCGAAACGAAACCGAAACGAAACGCCCCGCGCTAGATTTTTTGGAACATGCCTCAAAACCCACTCATGCGCCAAAAGGTAGATTTCTAGACATATCCCAAAAATCTACCGGAATGGTCGCTATTTGTGGAGGGCAGCCAGGGCAGGTTCAATCGGTGCAGGAGCCTCCAGATCGGAGACCTTCACAATGCCGTTCTCGTCGGAGAAGGCACGGTAAATGGTCTGAATCGCCAGGTCGAAGTCCTTATCCTCGACACCGATAATGATGTTGATCTCGTCGCAGCTCTGCGAAATCATGCGCACGCTCACGCCAGCCTGGCCGAGCATGCCAAACAGGTGGCCGGAAATACCTGCGCGGCCGCGCAGGTTACGACCGACGGTCGCGATGAGCGCCAGGCCCTCGACAACCTCAATCTCGAGCGGCTCAACCTCCTGCTGGATGTCGCCCACGAGCGAGTACAGCGAATCGTGCACATCCTGCTCCTGCACCACGGCGCCAAAGCGGTCGACGCCGGTGGGCATGTGCTCGACGGAAACGTCATAGCGCTCGAAGACCGAAAGTGCACGGCGCATAAAGCCGACGCGGGGCTTGGTGCGATCGCGGGCCACGTTGATGGCGACAAAACCGCGCTTGCCGGTCACGCCGGTAATGATGGGCTCCGCCTCGCCCTCATCAGCCGTCTCGCTAATGATGGTGCCGGGGTCCTGCGGCGCATTGGTGTTCTTGATGACCAGCGGAATACCCGCCTCGCGCACGGGGAACACGGCCTCCTCGTGCAGGACGCTTGCGCCCATGTACGAAAGCTCGCGCAGCTCCTCGTAGGTAACGCGCGCAATGGGCTGAGCCTCGGGAACAATACGCGGATCGGCAGAGTAGAAGCCCGAGACGTCGGTCCAGTTCTCGTAAAGGTCGGCGTCCAGACACTTGGCCAGAATCGAGCCCGAGATATCGCCGCCGCCACGATCGAGCAGCTTAATCTGGCCCTCACGCGTCGCGCCGTAGAAACCAGGCATAACAAAGCCGCCCTGCTGACCGTACTCCTGCACCAGCTCGGAGGTGCGGTTCATGCTGAGCGTACCGTCGTGATGGAACGCCACAACCGTCGCGGCGTCCAGGAACGGCAGGCCCAGGTACTCGGCCATCAGGCGAGCGGTGAAGTACTCGCCGCGGCTCACAAGCTCCTCGGTGGAGTAGCCGCCCGAGCGGGCGCGCTCGGCAAAGGCCGCGAACTCCTCACGGATGGGATAGGTGAGCTCCAGCTCGTCAGCGATATCAAAATAGCGCTGGCCAATGTCCTCGAGCAGCTCCTCACACGACACGTGATACTTAACGTGCGCGTTAACCAGGTAGAGCAGGTCGGTCACCTTGGTGTCGCCCTTAAAGCGGCGACCGCAGGCGGAAACCACCACAAAACGGCGGGCCGGGTCGGCGTCGACGATGGCTTTGACCTTCTTAAAGTGTTCGGCGTCGGCGACCGACGAGCCGCCAAACTTGGCAATCTTAATCATGGGCTGGAGGTTACCTTTCTAAAAGCCTCTGCGAACCTGTTTTGCGCGCTCTGATACCATGGTTTCACCGATTGGGACCAAGGCATCCGAGGAGCAGTGTTATATGGGAACTTATCATAGTACACGAGGACGCACTTTATCGTGCTCAAGTAAGGTGGCAATCCGCACCGGCATCGCTCCCGACGGGGGTTTGTTTGTCTCGGACGAGCTCGGCACCCAGCAGGTCGATATCAGCTCGCTTGCAGATAAATCGTACTTTGAAATCGCTCAAGATGTGTTGGGAATGTTACTGAATGATTACACGGGCGAAGAAATTTCGGCCTGTGTGAATGAGGCATATCGCGGCACGTTCGCCAGTGAAGAGGTTACGCCGCTCGTCAAACTCGACGCTGCGCCGGGCGCTGACGCCCCTCAGACCTATGTGATGGAGCTCTTTGGCGGCCCCACGAGTGCCTTTAAGGACGTCGCCCTGCAGATGCTCCCCCGTCTCATGGCCCGCACTTCCGCCAAGGACGGCGGCGCCGAGCGCATCATGATTGTCACCGCCACGTCGGGCGACACCGGCAAGGCCGCACTTGCCGGTTTTGCCGACGCTCCGGGCACGGGCATCACCGTCTTTTATCCCGAAGGCAAGGTCAGCCGCGTGCAGAATCTGCAGATGTCCACACAGGAAGGCGATAACGTCGCCGTCTGCGGCATTCGCGGCAACTTCGACGATGCCCAGAGTGCCGTCAAGCGCATCTTTGCCGATAAGGAGCTTGCCGAGCGCTTGGAGGCCGCCGGAACGGTGCTTTCGAGTGCCAACTCCATCAACGTCGGCCGTCTGGTGCCGCAGGTCGTCTACTACTTTGCCGCCTATGCGCAGCTGTTGCGCGCCGGCGCCATCGAGGCCGGCGACGCCGTGGAGTTCTGCGTACCGACCGGCAACTTTGGCGATATCCTGGCCGGCTACTATGCCAAGCGCATGGGTTTGCCCGTCGCCAAGCTCATTGTCGCGAGCGACAAGAACAACGTGCTGGCTGACTTCCTGACCACCGGCGTCTACGACCGCAACCGTCCGTTCTTCACGACCATCTCGCCGTCGATGGACATCCTCATCAGCTCCAACCTGGAACGCATGCTCTACTTCCTGTCCGATGGCGACTGCGAGCTTGTTGCCGGCCTTATGGAGCTGCTGGCAAAGACTGGTCACTATGAGGTTCCCGCCGACCTGCTGGCAAAGATTCAGAGCGTCTTTGGCTGCGGCTGGGCCAGCGAGGACGAGGTGCGCGCTGCCATCAAGAGCTGCTGGGATGCGAACGGCTACGTGATCGACCCGCACACCGCTTGCGGCTATCACGTCTTTGAAAAGGTCGCTCCCGCCGAGGGGGCCAAGGCCCGTGTGCTGCTTTCGACCGCCAGCCCCTACAAGTTCCCGCGTGCCTGCTGCGATGCTCTGGGTCTCAACGTTCCCGAGGACGACTTTGAGGCCATGCGCGTGCTCGAGCAGGCCACCAATACGGCCGCACCGGCACAGCTCGCCGAGCTCGAGTCCAAACCCGTCCGCTTCGAAGACGTCTGTGACGTCGATGAGATGGCAAGCTACGTCGAGTCTGCAGCAAAAAAGATGGCTACCAACTAAAACCCTTATTAAGCGCCGGCGAAAGCCGGCGCACCTTCTTTTATCAGATAACCCCCGGGATGATGACGAACGCGCACAGCGTGCCTGGCTGTTTAGTTCGTCGCGAGTTCCGCACGCAAAGGAAAGCACTTAATGTGCTTTCCGTCTTGCGCAGGACTGCCCGAGCAGCGAACTAAACAGCCAGGCACGCCAGGAGGACCCACATGATCAAGATCACCGTCCCAGCAACCAGCGCCAACTTGGGCATCGGCTACGACACCCTCGGCATGGCCGTCAGCCTCTACTCGCACTTCACCTTCGAGCGCGCTGACAAGCTCACCATCACGGGCTGCCCCGAGGAGTTCCAAAACGAAAACAACCTGGTCTACGTCAGCTTTGTCGATGCGCTGGCCGCATGGGGCGAGCCGGCCTTCCCCGTCGCCATCGACATTCAAACCGATGTACCCGTCGCTCGCGGCCTGGGTTCCAGCTCCACTTGCGTCGTCGCTGGCATTATGGCCGCCGCCGCACTGACAGGCCACACCGTCGACCGCGCTGAGCTCGTCCGCATTGCCACCGAGGTCGAGGGCCATCCCGATAACGTCGCTCCCGCCATCCTGGGCGGCGCCGTCTGCTCCTTTACGCCGACCGATTCGCTCCCCCAGTGCCTGCGCTACGAGGTGAGCGATCGCTTGCGTTTTATTACCGTGATTCCGCCCTACGAGGTTCACACGAGCGAGGCGCGCAAGGTCGTGCCGCAGGAGATTCCGCTCTCCACCGCCGTATGGCAAATGGGCCGTATCGCCGGCATGACGCGAGGCCTGGAGGCCGGCGACCTCGACCTGATTGCCGCCGCCAATGACGACCGCATCCAGGAGCCCTATCGTCGTCGCCTGATTCCCGACTACAACGCTGTGCGCGACACCTGCCTTAACGGCGGCGCCAAGACCATCTGGATCAGCGGTTCGGGCTCTACCCTTATGGCTGTGACCGACGACACCATCGTGGCAAAATTCCTGCAGGTCAAGCTGCGTGAACAGTTCCCCAAGTGTGAGACGCATATTCTAACGTGCGACACGGAAGGCGCCCAGATCGAATACCTGTAGTCGCCGTACCTTATACCCGCCGGGGAGGCCAGGGGCTTTGCCCCCAAATCGTCCTCGGACATGGCAGGACCCCCGCTGCGCACTTCGTGCGGCGGGGGTCCTGCCGTCCTGCGGAAAGATTTGGGGGCAAAGCCCCTGGCCTCCCCTATGTTAACTTCGCCGGCGGCGGCTACAGGGACCTACACTCTGGAAAGTCGCCGGGCTGATGTTCTGCATTTTATTGATAGGGGCCCCTACTAGAGGCAGGCCTCGGCAATGCGGCGCTTGAGCTCGTCGATGCCGGTGCCGGTCTGGGAGCTTGTGATGATTACGTTTTCGGCCGGGACGTTGAGTTGCTTTTTGATGGCTGCCGCTTGGCGGGCCTGCTGGGTGCGGCTGAGTTTGTCGGCCTTGGTGAGGCAGACGATAAAGTTGAACTCGTTGCCCTGCAGGTAGTCGATCATGTCATGGTCGAGCTTGCTGGGGTCATGGCGAATGTCCACCAGCGACACAACCAGGTTAAAGCTGCGCTCGGAGTCGAAGAAGTCGCCGATGAGATCGGCCCAGCGGTCGCGCTCGGCCTTGGAACGACGGGCGAAACCGTAACCCGGCAGGTCCACAAAGTGCACGTCGTCGGCCTCGAAGAAATTGATATTGCTCGTCTTGCCCGGCGTGCTCGAAACCTTAACCAGGTTCTTGCGGCCAAAGAGCTTGTTCATGATGGACGACTTGCCCACATTGGAGCGGCCCACAAAGCTCACCTCGGGACAGGTGGACTCGGGGATCTGCGAAACCTTGCCGTAGCTGGCGACGAACTTGGCAAGCTGGTAGTTAATGGAATCGGCCATGGATACTCCTTGGTCGTAGGTTCTTACAATAGGGATGCACGATTACGCAGCGGCGATGCAGCGGACGATATCGAGTGTAATGCCGCTCGCGGTGCGGGCGTACTCGTCCAAATCGAACTCTCGCTCGCAAAACGCGTCATATGCCTCGTCACAATTATCGCTGATAGCACGCAGCACCAGACAATCGACACCGTTCTTGGCTGCAATATGGGCAATCGCAGCACCTTCCATCTCAACGCAATCGGCATGCGTCGCCTCGATGGCGGCGGTGCGCATGGCGTCGCCCGTTACAAAGCGGTCGCCTGTAGCGATAGTGCCAACCAGGAACTGTTTAGGGTCCTTCTCCGCAGCAGAATCAGAAGCGTAAGCATCGATAAACCCATGTTCGGCAAGCACGGTGGTGGCGATGTCAACCAAAGCCGGTGTCGAGGCAAACTCCTCAAGCTCCGGCGCCGACTCGGCGATGAGCGCCGTGTCGGTATCCAGATAGCGCAGGCACTTGCCAATAACCACGTCATTGATATGGAGTTTGGAGTTTAAGCCACCCGCAATGCCCGAAAACACAACGGCCTGCGGAGCATATCTGCTGATGAGATGCTGTGTTGCACCAGCGGCGTTTACGGTTCCCATGCCAGCGGTCGTGGCGACCACTGACAGACCGTTGAGCTCGCCGCTTACAACGCTCAAGCCTGCCTCTTGCGACACATGGGCACCGTACAGTTCTTCTTTAATCTGCGCAACCTCTTTTTCGAGCGCACCGATGATTGCGATGGTAGGCATACCATCCCCCAAACCTGTGAAAACTGTTTATCCACGGTATGGTACCAGCATTTTGACTCAACCGCGCAATACGAAGCCGTTAGGCCAGCGCAGCGCGGGTATCGTAGAGTGCCTTGGCGATGGCGGCCACGGCCTCACTCGAACGGTCACTCCACGGCATCGATGACATGATGCTCATAATGTAGGTGTCGCCATCGACATCGATGAGGCCAGCATCGCACGTCGCATTGCAACCTGCCTCGCTGATCCAACCGGCCTTGTTACGCACCATGGCATGGTCGTCCGCAATGCCGTCACGGATAAAGGACCGGGTCGTAGAGGCCAGAAGGCCCGACAGCCATTGCGACATCTCGCTCTCGCGGCTCAAATACTCGCTCATCTCGCGCCACAACTTGGCCGAGGTGCGCGGGCAGTAGGTTGGGAAATCGCTCATTGGATCGAGCGCGACCTCGTCTTCGACGCCGAGTGCGGCAATCCAATCCTCGTAGCCATCTTGATCAAACGTTGCACGCAACGCGATAAACGAGTCGTTATCCGAGTTGACGACCGAGGTCTCGATCAGGTCGCGAACCGTCAGCCAGCCCATACTGTAGCCGCCATAGGTGCCCAGAGTATCATCGAGCGATACTTGCCCTGTCTCGACCAGTAACTCGCAGACGTAGAGTACATAGAGCGCCTTGTAGCTGCTCGCACCGTACACCTCGGCGTCCGCGTTATACGTCACGCCCTTGCCGCTCGACAGATCGTAAAACACCACACCCACGTCGCCCAATTCCTGGGCCTGATCAAGGGTATCTTGGAGCGCGGCGAGGCTCTCATCCTCAAGGACGGGGATCTGGTCATCAACCAGTGAGAAGGTCTGCACGGTATCGCCTGAGGGAATATCGTTAAAGTCCGCCTTCGAAAGCCTCGTCTTGAGGCTCGCTGTCGACAGGGTTTGACTTGCGGTGGCTTTAGATTTAGAGACCTTTTTGTTTTGCGTCTGTACCGTTGACGCATCTGAGTGTGCCATTCGCTCCGACGCGTAGGTTTTAGCGGTAATTCCGAGGATAATAACCGCCAACGTTAGCATCCCGATGGCGACAATCTTCGTCACGCGGATGCGAGCGTCGGCAAGGCCACGCGAAGACGTGCCCTTCGTCTCATATCTGCTGCTATGCTGCGGCACATGCTCGTCCCGCGATGCGTTGTTTCGCACGTGGTCTCCTGATTGCTCCCGTTCATATACGAGCAGCATAATACCGAGCAGGCATTTCTTTCCAAAGATATTCAGAAGCGTTTAAGGTGTCTTTAAAGAAACCACAAGCGTATTTATCCAAATGGCACGATTCTGTTGCGCATCTCACCGCAACCCAGAGAGCAGTCTTTTTAGGACGGGGCTCTTTTAGCTACTTCTCCACCCTACCGGCCCCAAATGAGCTACCCCTAGCCGATGGCGTTTTTGAGTTCCGCGCGGCGCTTTTTCATGCCCGTCATGACGGCGTTGCGCAGCTCGGGGATGCGCGCGACATCCATCTGTGGAACGCCCTCGAGCTTATAGGGAATCCCCAACTGTTCATACTTGACGACGCCCATCGTGTGATACGGCAGCATTTCCAGGCCCACCACGTTATGCCACGGGGCAATCAGACGACCGAGTGCCTCGCACTCCTCTGCCGTGTCGGTAATGCCCGGTACTACCACGTGACGGATAACGACCTTGATCCTGCGACGCGCCAGCTCATCGCCAAACACCAGGATGCGCGCAGGATCGCAACCGGTCAGCTTTTTATGCTCGACGGGATCGGCGTGTTTAATGTCGAGCAGCACCATATCGGTCTCGTTGAGTACGGCATCGAACTTCTCGGGATGCGCGGGGTCGAACGCATAGCCGCAACTATCCAAGCAGGTATGTACGCGACCATCGGGGTTGTTGTGCATTGCGCGGAACAGGTCGGCCAAGAACTCAGGCTGCAGGAGCGGCTCGCCGCCGGATACCGTAATACCACCGCTGCGGTAAAACTCATGGTTGCTCTGGAACTCGTCTATCAGGTGCTCGACGGTCACCATGGTGCCGCCGTTAACCGACCAGGTATCGGGGTTGTGGCAATACGCACAGCGCATGGGGCAGCCCTGAACAAACACCACAAAGCGGATGCCGGGTCCATCGACCGTTCCCATCGTCTCGATCGAATGCACGCGGCCCAGGGCAAACGCGGAGTCCTCAGGACGAGCGTCCATGCCCTCGAGCTTCATCTCAGCCATTCCCGCTACCTTGCCTCTCATTGGTTTTAGCTACATAAATGCCAGAGTCATTCTAGCCTATATGCTTGATGGCGAAACGGTTTAGCGGTCAATTGGATTGTCCTATTTGGCCCCATGCAAAAGCGGCGGGAAGGTTGTCGCAACCCGCCCGCCGCCGAGGCAATAGAAATCGATAGACGCCAGGCGTTACGCCTTGAGCGTGAGCACCGCGCCGAAGGCGGTCGGGCCGCAATGGCTCGAGATGACGCCGCCGACCTGAGTCCAGGTAACGTCCTTAAAGCCCAGGTCGTGCGCATAGACTTCCATGTCGTCGCGCAGCTCCTCGGAAAGGCCTACCGAATACGCCAGGCCAATGTGCGAGTAGTCAATTTCGCCCTTCGCAACCATGTGGTCAATAAAGGCGCGGGCGCACTTGAGCATAGAGCCGCGGAACTTCTTGGTCGCCACGAACTTGCCACCCGTTACCTCAATGCAAGGCTTAATCTTGAGCAGATGGGCGCCTAGGAACGCGACGTTGGACAAGCGACCGCCCGCCTTAAGGAAGGCAAGGTCGGTAGGAACAAAGCCCAGCAACACGCGGTCCATAACGGAGCTCGCGAAGGCGAAGATCTCGTCGACGGTGGCATCGGGATGAGCCTCGATGTATTTGGCGGTCTCGACGACAACAAGCGACTGGCCCACCGAGACAAAACGCGTGTCCATGGAGAACACGTAGTCGCGCCCCTCTGCCGCGATCTTCGAGGACTGATGCGAACAGGTCGTGGCCTCGGAATACGCAAGATGCAAAATGGTCGCGTCGGGCTGTTCGGCGTGAATGCGGTCGTACACGCGAGAGAAATCTGCCGGCGCGCAGCCGCTGGTCTTGGGCATCACGCCAAACTCGTTGCAGCGCGAATAGATCTCGAGCGGATCGATCGAGCCGTCCTCGACGGTCTCGTCACCAATCGTGACATGCATGGGCACACGCACGATGCCGTAGCGTTCGCAGAGCTCTGGCGTCACATCCGAACCAGATTCAACCACGATTACGTACTTGCCCATTCTTATCACGACCCATCTCGACGTTGACTTTTTAATATGTGACGCACGTCCGCCGTCCTGCTACAGAACGGCCTCCAAGCGCCAAAGAGACGCCGTCCCTTGCACAAAACAAAGGACAGCGTCTCCCTGGAAAACTCCGTTCTTAACTGAGATTTTACACGGTTTATTACTAAGTGTTACTTACTCCGCAAACGGTAGCTATACGCGATAAACGGTAGCAAGTAAGTATCCAGAACGCTCAACCCATTAGGAGAGTTCCGCCTAAAGGGTGACTACACAGGACCCCCGCCGGGGCTGTTTGGGCTACCTCCCAAAACATTCCGTAGGACGCAAGAAGCCCTCGCCGCACGAAGTGCGCAGCGAGGGCTTCTTGCATGTCCGAGGACACCAATTTAATTTAGCGTGGTTCCCTAAAGTGCGATAACGCAGGAGACCCGGCAAGGCCGGGAGCACTTTGCCTCGCAAACATTCCGCAGCCGCGAAGCGGCGAGGACGTTTGAGAGGCAAAGTGCGTAGGCCTTACCGGGTCTCCGGTGGGAGTTGAGTCCCTTTAGAACTTGTTGTGGAAGGTACGCGAAATGACCTCGTCCTGCTGCTCCTTGGTGAGCGTGTGGAAGTTCACGGCATAGCCGGAAACGCGGATGGTCAGCTGCGGGTACTTCTCGGGGTGAGCCTGAGCGTCGAGCAGCGTCTCACGGTTGAAGACGTTGATGTTCAGGTGGTGGCCACCCTTCTCGGCGTAAGCGTCGAGCATGTGGACCAGGTTGTCGGCCTGAGTCTCGGAAACTTCAGAAACCTTCATAATGTGTCTCCTTCAATCGATAGGCGCCGGACGAAACCGGTGCACTAATCAGTAATCGTTATTGTTAGTATAGCACTAACAATAGTTACTCGCCCAGCTGATCAAGGTCGATATCACCAAAGAACACTTGGTCCTCCTTGCCGAGCGCGCCCGGGATGATGGAGAAGGTGTTGGAGATGCCGTCCTGGGCATCGCGGAACGGGAGCTTGGAAACCGAAGACAGCGAAGCGATGGCGCCGTGGCTATCGCGCTTGTGCATGGGGTTAGCACCCGGGGCGAACGGCTGGCCAGCCTTGCGGCCGTCGGGCGTGGAGCCGGTCTTCTTACCGTACACGACGTTGGAGGTAATGGTCAGAACCGAGGTCGTGGGCACGGAGTTGCGGTAGGTGTCGTTCATGCGGATGTACTCCATGAACTGGTGCACAACGTCGTGAGCGATCTGGTCGACGCGGTCGTCGTCGTTACCGTACTTGGGGAACTCGCCCTCGGTCTCGAAGTCGACGATGATGCCGTTCTCGTCACGGACGGGGTGAACCTTGGCGTACTTGATGGCGGACAGGGAGTCAGCCACGACGGAAAGGCCAGCGATGCCCGTAGCGAACCAGCGGTGCACGTGCTTGTCGTGCAGAGCCATCTGGATGCGCTCGTAGCAATACTTGTCGTGCATGTAGTGAATGATGTTCAGCGAGTTGACGTACACGCCAGCGAGCCACTTCATCATGTCGTTGTACTTAGCCATAACGTCATCGTAATCGAGCGTGTCGCCCTCGACGGCGCGATACTTGGGGCCGACCTGCTTCTTGGAGACCTCGTCAACACCGCCGTTGAGTGCGTACAGCAGGCACTTGGCCAGGTTGGCACGAGCGCCGAAGAACTGCATCTCCTTGCCAATGCGCATGGAGGACACGCAGCAGGCGATGCCGTAGTCGTCGCCGTGGTAAACGCGCATGAGGTCGTCGTTCTCGTACTGGACCGAGGAGCTGGCGACAGAAGTCTTGGCGCAGAACTTCTTGAAGTTCTCGGGAAGACGGGTCGACCACAGAACGGTCATGTTGGGCTCGGGGCTGGTGCCCATGTTCTCGAGCGTGTGCAGGTAGCGGAAGCTCATCTTGGTAACGAGCGTACGGCCGTCAACACCCATGCCGCCGATGGACTCGGTGACCCACTGCGGATCGCCGGTAAACAGGGCCTGGTACTCGGGGGTACGGGCAAACTTGACCATGCGGAGCTTCATGATGAAGTGATCCACGAACTCCTGGATCTGCTCCTCGGTAAAGGTGCCGTTGGCAAGGTCGCGCTCAGCGTAGATGTCGATGAACGTAGAGGTACGGCCGATGGACATAGCGGCGCCGTTCTGCTCCTTGACGGCAGCGAGGTAGGCGAAGTACATCCACTGGATGGCCTCCTGCGTGTTGGTAGCAGGTTTGGAAATATCGAAACCATAGGTCTCGGCCATCATCTTGAGCTCGCCGAGGGCGCGGATCTGCTCCTGCAGCTCCTCGCGATCGCGGATGTTGTCGGCGGTCATGACCGTCGGGGTGGAAGCCTTCTGGGCCTCCTTATCCTTGATCAGGTAGTCGACGCCGTACAGGGCGACACGACGGTAGTCGCCGATGATGCGGCCGCGGCCATAGCCATCGGGCAGACCGGTGATAATGTGAGCCGAGCGGCAAGCACGCATCTCGGGGGTGTAGACATCGAAGACGCCGGCGTTGTGGGTCTTGCGCTCGAAGGTGTAGCGCTCGACGACGTTCTCGTCGACCTTGTAGCCGTGCTGGCTGGCAGCCTGGCAAGCGATGCGGATACCACCGTTGACGTGCAGAGCGCGCTTGAGCGGCTTGTCAGTCTGAAGACCGACGATGGTCTCCTTCTCGCGGTGGGCGTTATCGATGTAGCCAGCGGGGTGGCTCACGATACCCGTGACAGTCTTGGTGTCCATATCGAGGACGCCGCCCTGCTCGCGCTCCTTGAGCAGCAGGTCGAGGACCTCGCCCCACAGCTCCTTGGTACGCTCGGTCGGACCGGCGAGGAACGATTCGTCGCCCTCGTAGGGGGTGTAGTTCTTCTGGATGAAGTCTCGGACGTCAACCTCTCCCGTCCAGATGCCTTCCTTGAAGCCTTCCCATGCCTCCTGCATTGTGTAACCACGCTCCTAGTTACGTATAATGCGGCGCTCTCTCACACCGCTGCTTATTGAATTCTTGAATGTTCGACCTGCACTACCGGCTTCTTCCGTTCTTCACCACACGTTGGTATAGGAAAAAAACGTTTGTCCACCTTGGAACTGCAACCCAAACCCAAGATTTCACCCGTCTGAGAAGGATAACATAGCCACCCCCTTCATCAGGGCTGTTATATGTTTCTTTTTTTATACCATTAGGGCGTTTTTAACAAATCCGCAGGAAATGCGAGCGCGAACAACTACCGTTCACCGATTTGTTTGGTATTTTTCCTTGCCTTTGTACGACGTTCACTCTAGCTGTTATGCCAGCTTTAGCAGGGTAAAGTGCCCCAGAGACCCACAGAAACTGCAGGGCGGCCCCGGGATTTCCCCCGGGGCCGCCCTGTGGCGTGGCTAGTTATTTAGCTTTGATTGCCGCTTGGCATTAGGCGGCTGCGGCGACCTTGTCGGCCGCGGCCTTTTTGCTGTCGCCGTGACCCTGGCCCTCAAAATGCTTGTAGCACCAGCTGGTGACCAGCGGGGTCAAAATGGCCGTCACGATGGCGCACGCTGCAACCTGCGCCGTAGCCGTCGCGAGCACGGCGCCACCGTACATGGCCTCGTTGACGCTTGCCATGGCGGCAGGCGTGGCCACATTGGCTCCGGCGCAGCTCGAAATGGCCGCACCTGCGACACCCGTACCGCCCGTGAACTTATCGACCGCGATGACGGGAATTGCAAAGACCACCGAGCAGATCACGCCGAGCAGGATGCCGGGAAGACCGCCGTTGATGAGCTGGCCAAAGGTCATGGTCGAGCCCATGGCAAAGAAGACAAGCACGATGATGGCGGAAAGTGCCGGAGTCATCATCTTCTTAAAGCTCGGGAAGAGGTTACCCAGAATAATGCCGACGACGATCGGCAGGATGGCGCCCACGAGCGACCAGCCGATCGGAGCCTGGCCAGCAGCGCCGAGCACGATCATTGTGACCGGAGGGCCGACAACGAGTGTGGTGATGGCGACGGCGCCACGTTCGGCCTCGTTGCCCATGGTGCCCATCAGACCAGCGTACATAGCGTTGTTGGCGCCGGTACAAGCCGCCAGCATCACCATGGCAGAGATGCCAAACAGGTTGTCGTTGAATACATAAAGGATGAGCAGCGACACGGCAACGACCACGATCTGCTTGACAGCGATGATGATGGCGCCGCGTGCAGCGGCGGCAGGAGCACTTTTAAACGAAATCGTCGTACCGACGATGAGCAAAAAAGCGCCCACGAGCGGGCTTGCACCCTGCTGGGTCATGCCAAGCGTAAAGCTGCCGAGCGTTTTGAACAGGTCGGGGAATAGCGTGTTGAGCAAGCAGCCCAGCAAAAGCGGCACCAAAATATTGGCGCCCGGGATGGAGGACATCTTAAAGAACGGCTCCTTTGCAGCCGGCGCCTCCACCGCAGTCGATTCACTCATATATATCTCCTTTGGATGCATGCGAATCGTAGCCGCACGCGCCTATGTCAGAAAGAAGGCGACAACCCCGATTCGCCAGGGTCGCCGCCAAACGATTACCGCGGGGTATTACCCGTCCAGGACGATGCCGCCGTCGCAGTCACCGATCTCGCCGTTCACGAAGCTGGCGAGGTCGGAAGCGAAGAACAGCACCATCTGCGCAGGCTCGCTGGCCTGGGCGGCGCGGCCCAGAGGAATACCGTTGATGATGCGCTGAGAGTTCTCGTCAGAAAGGATCGACGTCATGTCGGTAAGCGTGAGCGACGGGCACACAGCGTTGCAGCGGATGCCGAACTTACCGCCCTCCTTGGCGACCGCCTTGGTAAGGCCGTTGACACCGGCCTTGGAGCTCGCGTAGGCCGCGGTGCCGAGCAGGCCGCCGCCGATCTTGCCAGCAACGGAGCTCACGTTGACGATAGTGCCGGCATGTGCCGCCTTAAAGTGCGGGTACACGGCATTCATCATGGTAAAGGTGCCGTTGAGGTTGATGTCGATGGTGCGACGCCACTCGGTGTCGTCGATCTCGTCAAACTTCTTGGTGCTGATGACACCGGCGCAGTTGATCAGGATGTTGGTTTGCGGCAGGTCCGTAAAAATCTGCTCGACGGTCTCGCGCGCCTTGGGCGCATCGGCGACATCGAGCTGATAGAACTTGTTGCCCTCGCCAAGCTCGGCCACAGCCGCCTCGCCCTTAGCAGCGTTCCTTGCGATGAGCGCGACGTGTCCGCCGCCCGCAACGATACCCTTGGCAATCTCGAGGCCAATGCCCTGAGTGCCACCGGTAACGATCGCGGTTTTACCCGTGAAGTCAAATGCCATGACTCCAACCCCCTTGATTCAGATGTCTCCTTGCGGGAAGTTGGAGCATCGCACATGGCGATAAATGAGTCCCAGTCGTCATGGTGGTGACAACCCCTCGCCTAACCGCGGGCATGATAGTTCTTTGAAACGCTTCAGCAATTGAATTATTTTAAGTCTTTATGCGCTCTTAATATTGCCCACTGCATGAGGCCCGCATATGGGGGTATCATCTTCTACCAAAAATAGTTTCTAGTGTTAGGGGTTTTCGGTGAAAGATACCGATTTCCGTGAACTTGGGCGTCAGCTCCTTACCGAGTTCGGCAGTATGCATCAGCGCATTTCGCGCTTTGCGGACAAAGCCCTCAGTGGTGAGATGGCCGTCATGCGCGCCCTCATGCTCGCTGGCGGTTCGCTCACGCCAAGCGAACTCGCCGATCGTGCCTGGGTCTCGAGCGCCCGCATCGCCAATATCCTGCGCGCTCTCGAAGCCAAAGGCTGGGTCGAGCGCGAGCACTCAAAGACCGACCGTCGTCGCGTACACGTCACGGTGACCGACAAGGGATTCCATGATCTCGAAATCAAGCATCGGGAATTCGAGGACCGCACCGCGGCCTTCCTCGAGCAGCTCGGCGAAACAGATACCCAAGAGATGGTGCGCCTTCTTAGGCGTGCCAACGAAATTATCGACCGCAATCAAGAAAGGAGAGATGCCGAGTGAGGATTCTCAAGCTCTTTAAAAAGCATGTCCTGGCACTGTTCGCAGCTATCGTACTTATCGTAATCAGCTGCAACGCCGATCTGGCGCTGCCTACGTATATGAGCGACATCGTCGACGTGGGCGTGCAGCAAGGCGGTATCGCCTCGCCCGTACCTGACACCATTCGCACCGAATCGCTCGACGACCTCGAACTCTTTATGAGCGATAAGGACGCCAAAGCTGTGGAGGCCGTGTTTAGCAAGGCGGATAATAACGGCATTCGAACGTACAAGGGCACCGAGGAAGAGCGCGCCGACGGCGGCAAGATTGCCGACATCGTGAGCCTGCCCGAGACCGTCGTCCTTTCGTTCAACCAGGGCATTGACGCCAACTCCATGGATGACATGATGGGTTCGTCCAGCGAGAATAACAACAACGCCGCCCAGGCCATGCCCACCCCCGAGCAGATGGCGGCAATGACGCCCGAGCAGCTCGCCGAGATGCAGCAGAAGGCCGCGGCGGCGCAGAACATGCAAAAGCAGATTGATACCGACGGCGGTAAGATCACCATGAAGAGCCTGCGCCTAGGCGTTGAAGGCGGCCTAATCGACCAGGGCAAGCTCGTCGAGGGCGCCAACGATATGGCGGACAAAATGGGCTCCATGTCGGGTTCCATCGTGACCCAACGCGCCGTGAGCTATGTACAAGACGAGTACAAGGCGCAGGGCATCGACCCCGCCGACGTGCAGAACGCCTATCTGGGCCGCATGGCAACCACGATGTTTGGTCTGTGCCTGATCTCGCTCATCGCCACCATCCTGACCGGCGCCGTGGCCTCGCGCACCGCCTGTTCCATCGCACGCGACCTGCGCCGCGAGACCTTCAACAAGGTTATGCACTTCTCGCCGGCCGAGGTGGGCAAGTTTAGCCAGGCCTCGCTCATCACCCGCTGCACCAACGACATTCAGCAGATTCAGATGGCCGCAACCCTGTTTATCCGCATGTGCCTGATGGCCCCCGTCATGGGCATCGTCGCCGTCATGCGCGTCCTGGCCAACCACACCGGCCTGGAGTGGACCATCGCCGTGGCCATCATCGCGGTCTCGGCCGTCGTCGGCGTGCTTATGGGCCTCACCATGCCCAAGTTCAAAAAGATGCAGAGCTTTGTGGACCGCGTGAACCTCACCGCCCGCGAGCTGCTCGACGGCCTTATGCCCATCCGCTCGTTCAACCGCGAGGAGCATGAGCTCGAGCGTTTTGACAAGGCTTCGCTCGACCTAATGACCACGCAGCTCTACACCAATCGTGCCATGAGCTTTATGATGCCGCTCATGATGCTCGTCATGAACTGCATCACCGTGCTTATCGTCTGGTTTGGCGCGCAGGGCGTGTCCGATGGCGTGATGCAGGTCGGCAACATGATGGCGTTTATCTCCTATACCATGCAGATCGTCATGGCGTTTATGATCCTCACCATGGTTTCGGTCATCCTGCCCCGCGCCGAGGTCGCAGCCGAGCGCGTGGAAGAGGTCATCACCTGCCCCACGAGCATCAACGACCCCGCCTCGCCCAAACTGCCCGCCGCCAGCGCACCGCGCGGTGAGCTCACCTTCCGCGACGTGAGCTTCCAGTATCCCGATGCCCGCGCCGACGTCATTAGCGGCGTGAACTTCACCACGCATGCCGGTCAGATGCTCGGCATCATTGGTTCCACGGGCTCGGGCAAGTCCACGCTCGTACAGCTGATTCCGCGCTTATACGACGTCACGGGCGGCAGCATTTCACTCGACGGTATCGACGTGCGCGATATGACCCTTTCCGAGCTTCGCCGCCGCATTGGTTACATCCCGCAGCAGGGGCGTCTGTTCTCGGGCACCGTGGAGAGCAACCTTAAGTTTGCCGGCGACATGGTAAGCGACGAGAACATGCACGAGGCCGCGCGCATCGCCCAAGCCGAGGACTTTATCGCCGAGCGCGAGGGCGGCTACGACTCCCCCATCAGCCAGGGCGGCTCCAATGTCTCGGGCGGTCAGCGCCAGCGTCTGGCCATCGCCCGCGCGTTGGCAAAAAAGCCCGAGGTCCTGGTGTTCGATGACTCGTTTAGCGCCCTCGACTACAAGACCGACGCGCGCCTGCGCGAAGAGCTTGCCAAAAACGTTACCGACGCCGCGCTTGTTGTCGTAGCCCAGCGCATCGCGACCATCATGCACGCCGACCAGATCATCGTGCTCGACGACGGTCACGTGGTGGGCACTGGTACGCACGAGGAGCTGCTGCACAGCTGCCCGGCGTACCTGGAGATCGCACAGTCGCAGCTTTCCGCCGAGGAGCTGGGGCTCACTCAAGAAGAAATTGCAGCCGTTATGGAGGGAGGCGAGCACTAATGGCAGACGAGACCAAGACTCAGATTCCCAAGCCCACCCGCCAGCGCGGTCCCATGGGCCGCATGGGTGGCATGGGCCGCGGCGAGAAGGCCAAGGACTTTAAGGGCGCCATGCGGCAGTTGCTCGGCTATATCGGTCAACACAAGGTTGCCGTGCTTGCCGCCGTCGCCTTTGCCGTGTGCTCGGTCGTCTTTAACATTGTGGGACCCAAGGTGCTCGGCCAGGTTACGACCAAGCTGTTCGAAGGCCTGGTCGCCAAGGTCAACGGTACCGGCGATGTCGACTTTGCCTGGATCGCCAAGACGCTCGGCTTTTTGCTCTGCCTGTATCTGGCAAGCTCTGTTTGCAGCCTCATCCAGGGCTGGCTCATGACCGGCGTCACGCAAAAGATTTGCTACCGCATGCGCAAGGAGATAGCCGCCAAGATCGCTGTCGTGCCGATGAGCTACTTTAACGGACACAGCAAGGGCGATGTGCTCAGCCGCATCACCAACGACGTCGATACGCTGGGTCAGTCGCTCAACCAGAGCGTGACGCAGCTCATCACGTCGGTGACGCAGATTATCGGCGTGCTCGTCATGATGCTGTCGATCAGCCTGCCGCTTACCGGCGTCACCGTGCTCACACTGCCGGCTGCCGCGATTATCCTGACCGTGATGATTCATTTCTCGCAGCCGTACTTCCGCGAGCAGCAGCAGGTCCTGGGCACCGTCAACGGCATTATCGAGGAGGACTTTGCCGGCCAGAACGTCATTCAGGTGTTCGACCGCGCCGAGGCCTCAATCGAAGAGTTCGACCGTCAAAACGACCGCCTCTTTATTAGTGGCTGGCGCTCGCAGTTCCTGTCGGGCCTGATGATGCCGCTTATGAGCTTGGTGGGCAACATGGGCTACGTGGGCGTCGTCGTGGTGGGCGCACAGCTCGCGCTGACCGGCAATGCCACGCCCGGCGACATCCAGAGCTTTATCCAGTACGTTCGCAACTTTACGCAACCCGTGCAGCAGCTGGGCAACGTGAGCAACACGATGCAGTCTATGGCCGCTGCCACCGAGCGCGTCTTTGAGTTCCTGGCCGCGCCCGAGGAGGAGCAGAAGGCCGACGCGCAGATTCCCGAAAAGCGCCCTGGCCATGTGGAGTTTGACCACGTCAAGTTTGGCTACACGCCCGACAAGACCATCATCCACAACTTTAGCTGCGAGGCACAGCCCGGCCAGACCATCGCCATCGTCGGTCCCACCGGCGCGGGCAAGACCACGCTCATTAAGCTGCTACAGCGCTTCTACGACGTGGACGGCGGCTCGCTGCGCGTCGATGGCGTCGACGTACGCGATTGGGACCGCGCGGCACTGCGCGGCGAGTTTGCCATGGTGCTGCAGGATACGTGGCTGTTTAACGGCACCATCCGCGAGAACATCCGCTACGGACGCCCCGATGCAAGCGATGCCGAGGTCGAGGCCGCTGCACGCGCTGCACGCTGCGACCACTTTATCCATACGCTCGCCGGCGGTTACAACTTTATGATCAACGAGGAAGGCACCAACCTTTCGCAGGGCCAACGCCAGCTCGTGACCATTGCCCGCGCCATTTTGGCCGACCGCCCGGCGCTTATTTTGGACGAGGCGACATCCAACGTCGATACCCGCACCGAGGAGCTTATTCAGCGCGCCACGGATGCGCTGATGCAGGGCCGCACCAGCTTTGTTATCGCACACCGCCTGTCCACGATCCGCAACGCCGACGTGATCTTGGTAATTCGCGACGGCGACATCGTCGAGAAGGGCACGCACGACGAGCTGCTCGCCCAAGGCGGCTTCTACGCCGACCTGTACAACTCGCAGTTCGACGAAGCGGCGTAAATTCTGCCGCAGGGAACGAATAACACCCGAGAACGGGGGCGCAGGACAACCTGTGCCCCGTTTTTTGTTCTGCGACCCTCAAACCGCCTCCCCTGGGACCAAATCGACGGCCTCTTCCAAGCCGCGTGGCATCATTCCATTCCAGGGCCAGCCAACGTTTGCCCAGATAAAACCTGCCAAAATAAACCTGTCCCTTTTTGGCAGGTTTTGGGGTGACGAGGGCTTGCACTTTAGCGTGCGACAGCGGATAATGCCGAGCATTCGACAATGCACACTTTGTCTTATTTGATTGAGGAGGCCCCGTATGGCCATGGAATTCAAGCGCAGGTTGCCGATCCCCATGGAAATCCGCGAGGAAATGCCGCTTTCCGCCGATCTTACCGCCAAAAAACAGGCATTCGACGCCGAGGTCGCCAAGGTCTTTACCGGCGAGGACGCGCGCAAGGTGCTCATTATCGGCCCGTGCTCTGCCGACCGCGAGGACTCGGTGCTTGAGTACATGAACCGACTGGCCAAGGTCGCCGAAGAGGTCAAGGACAAGCTCATCATCATTCCGCGCGTCTATACCAACAAGCCGCGCACCAAGGGCACCGGCTACAAGGGCCTGCTGCACAACCCCGACCCCGAGGCTCCCGACGACCTGCTCGAGGGCGTCAAGGCCATCCGCCATATGCACCTGCGCGTCATCGAGGAGACCGGTTTCTTTACCGCCGATGAGATGCTCTACCCGTCCAACTACCAGTACCTCGTCGACCTGCTGAGCTACGTCGCCGTGGGCGCGCGCTCGGTCGAGAACCAGGAGCATCGTCTGGTGTCGAGCGGCATTTCGGTGCCTGTGGGCATGAAGAACCCCACCGCCGGTTCCACCACCGTTATGCTCAACTCCATCTACGCCGCCCAGGCACATCAAAGCTTCATCTTCCGCAACTGGGAGGTCGAGTGCGACGGCAATCCGCTCGCGCACGCCGTCATGCGTGGCTACATTGGTCTCGACGGTCGTACCTACCCCAATTACCACTACGAGCATCTGGAGCGTCTGGCTGAGCGCTATACCGAGCATGCCGGCTACGCCAACCCGGCGGCGATCATCGACTGCAACCACGACAACTCGGGCAAGCGCCCGCTGGAGCAGCACCGCATCTGCAAGGAGGTGCTCGACAGCTGCCGCCGCAACGAGTCCATCTCCAAGCTAGTCAAGGGCTTTATGATCGAATCCTACCTGGAGGACGGCAACCAGTCTGTCGACGGCGGCGTCTTTGGCAAGTCCATCACCGACCCGTGCCTGGGCTGGGAAAAGACCGACTACCTCATCCACGAGATCGCAGAGCGGGTTTAGTTACGCGGTTTTACTAAACCGCGTAACTACTCGACGCTGCGCGGGCCGCACCTGTACAATCTGACGCTCAACTTCAAGGGCGCGACCAGAAGGTCAGCGCCCTTTCGTTTCACGTCACCTTGTCTCAAATGCGGCCCGCTCGCTGTCCGTCCTCTACCTGCGGCGCCGTCTTGCTCCGGACGCGACAGTTAGGGACGTTCCTTTTCTGCCGGCAGTCTGGGACATTCCTTGGGGTAGTCGTTGGGGACGCTCTTGTTTGACTAGTCGTTTAAGAACGTCCCCCATGACCACCGCAAAAAAGCGCCGCCGCGGACGCTCACGCATCCGCGGCGGCCTGCACTAAATCGCGACGACTGCTGGCACCTTAGCGTTCTACCGAGCAGATCGCCCGCTCTTTACCTCGTTCGACCGATTATCCCTCGTATACGATACGGCCATCGGAGACAGTGAACAGAATCTTGGTATCGGAGATCTTCTTGGGATCGCAATGAAGAATGTCTTGGTCGAGCACCGTGATGTCGGCGAGCTTGCCCACCTCGAGCGTACCGATTTTATCCTCCATGTAGTTCTCGAAGGCAACGTTTTTGGTGTATGCCTCGAGCGCCTGATATGCCGTGATGGCCTGCTCGGGCCAACGGTACATATCGGTGTCCTCCTCCTCGGGATACGGGCTGTTGCGCGTAACGGCCACCTCGATCTCCTCGAGCGGCGCATAGCCGGTGACCGGGCCATCGCTCGCACCGGAGATAAAGCAGCCGGCCTCGAGCATATTCTTGACGGGGTAGAACTTCATGGCGCGATCCTCGCCCACAAAGGCGATCTCGAGGTCGCACAAAGGATCGTGATACATCCACAGGAACTGCAACGCGCACACGATGTCGAGATCGACGACGCGCTGAATGTCCTCGTCGGTGATTGCGCACACATGCGTCATGGTGTTGCGGCGATCATCGCGCTCACCGTTCTCCTTGACGCAGCGCTCGTAGGCATCGAGTGTATTGTGGACGGCGCCATCTCCGATCGCGTGAACATGAATCTGAACACCCTCTTTGTCGAGGGCGGCCACCATGTCGCTGAACTCCTGCTGATCCCAGACGGACTCGCCGTGCCAGTTATCGCCCTTACCGGCGGCGGAGGTATATGGCTCGAGCATCACGGCGCTGCCGCCCTCGGTAACGCCATCAGAGTAGATCTTAACCGTACCGGTAGAGATCATGTTGCTATCGAACTTCTTGAGGTCCTTCACGGTTTTAATGGCCTCTTCAGCCGTAATGCCGGGCCTAATGGTAGGAAGTACTCGCATGCGCAGGTTAAGCTTGCCATCTTTCTCAAGGTCAGTATAGAACTGGCAATCCTGTGCCGTAGAATCTCCCACGACGCTTATGTTGGTAATGCCGGTGATGCCGTATTTCGTAGCCACCTGCTGGTACTTGTCGATAGCGTTCTCAAGCTCCTTGTCCGTATGCTCGACGGAGACAACCTCCCTCACCATAGCTGCAGCAGAATCGATCAAGTAGCCAGTCGCCTCGCCGTTTGCATCGCGGGTGATGATGCCGCCCGTGGGATTGGGGGTATCGTTATCGATGCCCGCAAGCTCGAGCGCACGGCTGTTGACCCACACCGAATGATAGGAAACATCGGTCAGCATGATGGGCTTATCGGAGCAGATCTCATCGAGGATGGACTTGTTGGGGCCAGGATTGGTGCCATCCTCTTGCTCGAAGGCGTTGATCATGAACGAGCCGCCAACGTAAGCCTCATCATCGGGATGCTTGGTTACAAAATCACTGACCGCCTTCTTATACTCATCGATCGTGGTAGCCTTGGTAAGATCGATTTCGTACAGCGCGGTCACCCAGTTGCCCGGAGCGTGGATATGGCCGTCCATAAAGCCGGGGATCACCATACCGCCATCAAGATCGATGACGCGCGTGTTGTCATCGATGTACTCGTCAACACCGGAGTCTTCGCCTACATATACGATCTTGTTGCCCGAGACAGCCAGGGCGGCCGCGGTGTCGCCCTCTTTGACCATCGTCTGAATCGTGCCGTTACGAAAGACGATGGATGCCTTATCGGAACTCGCGCTGCCGGTGCTTCCGGCATTTGAAGAATTGTTGGCGCAACCGGCGGCACCCACCGCAACAGCCGCGGCGCCCAACGTGCTCAGGCCGAGAAAGCTTCTACGGGAAACGGGGGGGATAGAGGTCTTCATATAACCCACCTTTCTGTTGACATCGCCGCGCTTTCGCGACGCTTGCTATCACCTGAATAGCACCACCGGGTATAAACTTGTCTGCACAAACGGGGTTATTGCCGTAAGCGGAGGCTTATATCCCCTATAACCCTGCCTTTAACCTGCCCAAAAGCTCTGAAGAAGCTCGGACCGCGATGAGACACCGCATTTACGGAATATCGTGTGAACATGCGATTTGACCGTGCCGACAGAGATAAACAATTCATTCGCTATGGCGCGGTTATCCTGGCCATCGAGCAGAAGGTCGAGCACTTCGCGTTCACGCGCGGAGATATCGTGCTGGTCGCAGAATGCCGAGAAGCGGACCTCCGCAATCTGCTTGGCAGAGGTGCCAGACGTTGTGGGCGGAGCAGAAAAGCGCAACGACAAGATCCGCGACGCCGCACGAACGGTATATATCGCGGCCACCACGCTCATGATGTTCTCTGGGATGTTTCTGCCGTAGGCAAAATACAGGTAATCGGTGACTTCGATCCGCCCAATATTCAGCCCGAGAACGCGTACATCCTCTATCAGAACAAACGCCGTCAACACAGCCATCACAATAAGAAACCTGCCGTAGCGTGCATAGAAGCTCTTTCGCGCCAACGGCTTGCTTTTGCGGTAGCAGACGAAAATCATGCCAAACGCCACGAACATGAACAGGGAGCGCAACGCATAAAAGGCGAGTTGTTTGATTGAATCGGGCTGCAACACAAGCGACATGGCCTCGAAAGCAGAAAAGGCGATGCAGGGCACGAGCATGTGAAGCCGGCTCGTCTTGTTTACGATCGCCAATGCAAATGCCCACATGCTCGCCATGATTCCAATCGATAGGACGAGTTTCGCTATGGGGTGAGTCATGGGAAATTGTCTGCTGAGGATATCTGCCATCATCTTACGGCCCTGATACTCATCGAGGAATACGATGGCGCTTTCGAGCATGTCGAAGAAAAAGAAGGCCGAGACCGTCAAGTAGCTTGTTCGATGTGAGACGAGGTATGCGCATACCGATACGCACACCGCCACCATGCAAACCAAGACGAATGTGATTCCGTAGAAGAAGCAGAACGTACTCACTACCGGGCCTTTCGCTTATTGATATGTGCTAAGGATAAACTTTACGCCAAAGACATGCAGATCGCTGTCTTCAGCGCAAAATCCAGCCAAAGAAAGGAAGGGTGAAAGACGCATATCCCCCACCCCAGCGCATGGGCGAAACTAGCCAGTGATGCGGGTGCCGGAGAGGCCGGCCATGGTCTCGGCGATGGTAGTCGTTGGGGACGTTCTTGTTTGACTAGTCGTTTAAGAACGTCCCCAAAGACTACCCAGAATGAGAGTGGATAATCTCCCGTTTTTGGCCTATATCAGCGCTAAAAGTGGGAGATTATCCACTCTCGTCGAGCGGACGTCCGATAATCCGCTCTCATTCTCTCTTGGAACCCTCCGTCCCCGAGGAATCGAGGCTCGTCTACCGAATGGTCGATGCGGCCGTCCTGCGTCCATGTCACACTCATAGATGGCCTGACCCAACTTGGAAGGAGTCTCCATGAGCCTTGAGAACGTAGCCCTGCGCGCCGCCACGCTTGATGACCTGACCGGCATCGCCGCCATCTACAACCAGCTGTGGTGCAACACGCTGCGCAACCGCGGCGACGTCGAAGCCGCCGATTTCTGCGCACGCTTTAACATCGCCATGCAGCTGCAGCGTTCCCCCATCGCACTCGTCGCCGAGGCCGAGGGCCGCATTATCGCCGCCTGCTGCATCGGCATCTTCGAGGACGGCAAGGCGCGCACCAATCCCACCTGGGAGCCCTGTTACGACGAGCTGTTTATCCAGGCAACCGAGATGGCAAAGACCGCCGATGCCAAGCTCGAGGGCTCGCTCTTTGGCGACAGTCGTGAAAAGGCCACGGCCGACCGCTTTGCCGCCACGGGCAACGAGTATGCCCAGGGCCAGCTCAACCTGATCATCATTGTGCCCGAGTGGCAGGGCAAGGGACTCGGCCGCGAGCTCATCGACCTTGCACGCGCCGAGCTCGCCAAGGCAGGCTGCACCAAGTTCTTCCTGATGAGCGACTGCAACTCCGACTGGCAGTTCTACGAGCACCTCAACATGAAGCGCATCCTAGAAGATCACAGCCAGGACACCGGCGACGGCTTTATCGTCTACATGTACGGAGGCGACACGCAGGATTAGCCTGCACACCTAAGCCGCACGGCCCGCCGTTCAGCTGAAACCACCACACAAAAAGTCCGCCGACCATTAAGTCGGCGGACTTTCGCGTGCGGACAATCAAGCGCTGTTCACCATGGAACTGCTATTTACAGCGCGCCTTAGGCTGCTGCTGGGTGATGCAGTGGATGTTGCCGCCGCCGTAGATAACTTCACGGGTCATGATACCGATGACTTCGCGGTCCGGATAAGCAGCTTGGATATCTTTGAGCGCCTGGGCGTCATTGGGATCGCCGAACTGCGGTACAAGCACCGCACCGTTAATGGGCAGGAAATTGAGATAGCTCGGTTCGAAAGCATCCTCGGGAGTACGCGGCAGCACGCCTTCGACGGGATCGATCGTGCTGGCCTCTTCTTCGGTCATATATACCGATGTCGCAGGCATGATCACCTTGTGGATCTTGAGCTTGCGACCCTTGGCATCCGTGGCCTCGGAGAGCGTCTTGTACGCCTCCTGGCACTCCTTGTAGAACTTGTGGTTGGGATCGTCGGTCCACATGCAGCAAACTTCGCCGGGCGCACTAAAGCATGCGACGTCGTCCACATGGCCGTTCGTTTCGTACGGATCGATTCCGTCCTTGATCCAGATAACCTTCTCGATACCGAGATACTCAGAGAGCTTCTCCTCAATCTGCTCCTTGGTGTACTGCGGGTTGCGGTCCTCGTTGAGCAGACACATCTCGGTGGTCACGACGGTGCCTTGACCATCACAGTTGAACGAGCCGCCCTCGAGGATGTAATCCTCGGGACGATAACGGTTAACCTGCTCAAGCTGTGCCACTTGCAGGCCAATGGAAGCGTCCTTGTCCCACGGGAAATACAGGCCGTCAATGAAGCCGCCATAAGCATTAAAGTGGAAGTGCGAAAGGGCCACCTCACCATTGTCATTAACGAGGAATGCCGGGCCGGGGTCGCGAATCCAGCTGTCGTTGTACTCCATGTGGATAACGCGCACGTTCTCAACGCCGTCGAAGATCTCACACACCGCGGGGAAGTCTTCGGTGTTGACGCCCACAGTGATGGGCTGAAAGCGTGCAACGGTCTTGATGATCTCGGTGAAGACCTTCTGCGCCGGCTTGGCGCCGCAGCGCCACACGTCGGAGCGGTGCGGCCATAGAATCCAGGTGCGCTCCTGCTCCTCATACTCACCGGGCATATAGAACCCGTCCTTCTTAGGCGTGGATTCACTCTCGTAGATTGTCTTCATTTCAAGCTCCTAAATCTCGGTGCTTTTGCTTGACGAGACCATGATGCGGACGCACCGAGATGTTCTCAATGGTCCCTCGAGCCCCTTTCAGCGACCGACGGTATACCATTCGCTGACCTAAAGTTCTATTCAGGCCGAGAACATGACATACTGGGTTCCACAATGGAAAGGACGCCCTATGCCCCCATGCAATAAACAGCAGACTATTGAGTTGGACGGTACGACCTGGACTGCTCTCAACGAGCTCGCGCTTGCAATCCACGCATCACACGGTATTGATAAGCTGCAAAAGGAGACCCTCGAGGGAACGACAGGGCTCGTGCCCCATCGGATCGCCATGTTCGACCTGATCGAGGCGGCGGACAGTGATACCCCACGCTACGTCCATCCTGCAAGCAGCGGAATGGACGACCGCGCACTGAGCGACTACTACAACCGCTACGCCGCGATGGACTATACAACATGGAGCTTTGACCTACATAAGGTCGGCGTCTACCGCGACCTCGACCTGGTCGACGTCGAGCGACGCGATGCCACGCCCATCTATCGCAAATGGATGGAACCGCAGGGCGTCTACTTTGGCTGTACGGCCACGCTCGCGCACAACGACAGCCCACTAGGAAGCATCGCCCTGTTTCGCGAACGCACGGCCGGAGACTTTACCGACACCGAGCTCGCAATCCTGCTCGAAATCGCTCGGCACGCGAGCCTCGCGCTCGCCAACCTCTATCCTCGGGGCATTAAACTCACCCAGACCGAAGACACAAACCAGCTGAATGCTTTCATTGCAGAACATAATATCCAACCGCGCGAAGCCGAAGTCATGCGGCTCATGCTCGACGGCAAAACGAACAAACAAATGGCAAACGAGCTATTCATAAGCGAGTCGACCGTAAAGAAGCACGTCAACGCCATCTATCGCAAGCTCGGCGTCAGCAACCGACTGGGCCTTATGACTGCCGCGCAAAACATCCTGCGATAAAAAAGGCGCCCTCCATACGGAGAACGCCCTTTGATTTCGCCATTTGAATTAGTGTCGGCTCTGGCTCAAAGAGTAGACGGGGTCATTTTGGTAGGTTTTATCTGGGTAAACGCCAATACGACACCCAAACCTCTACAGAAGGAACAGGCACTTATGTGGTGGTTCAGAAGGAAACGGCCCGCTCCGGCGGTTTATCTCAATCTGTAACAAGTAGAGGCGATTTATTAAGCTAGACGTTACAGATTGAGACGTTGAAGATAGCGCAGTAATAGCCGTCACATTTGTGTTGGTTTTGAACTCTCCGCGACGGAATGCTAGACTGGCGACGTATACATTCGCGCCAGAACACGGGTCGCATGAAGAAAAGGAGATGCCATGGCGCCTATCGCACCGCTCAAGATGCTCGTCGCTCCTGCCGCCAAGGCCATCGCCCGCCTGAGCGACTCACTCACCTACGACGATGTCCCCTGTCTTGTCGACGAACGTACGGACAGCTGCCCTTACCTGGGACACGTCCCCTACTTTGCTCCTAAGCTCGCTTCTGACCCCGAGCACCGCGAGCGGTAATCCAAGATGCAGCAAGCGCCGCGCAGCTCGCGGCGTTACTGTTTTGGTGCAAAGAAACCTGTCCCCCTTGCACCAACGCCGGGATTATCGACGCTGCGGCCGCGGCGCGATATGAGGCGCGAAACCTCGCCCAACAACACACCGATTACCACGCCCACGAGAATCGGCAACTTTGCCATCTCGGCGGGTGAGCTGTTGAGCGGCACAATCGTGGCGACAATCGAAAGCACAAGCTCCACCACGGGAATCGCAAGTGCCACCGCGAGCACCTTGCCCTCGAAGGGCGCGCGGAACACGCGCGGGCGATCGTCGTATTTGCGCAGGCGCCAAAACGCCGGGAACATCGGAATATAGCTCATAAGCAGGAAGACGACGTTCATCGAGAAGAAAACCCAAAAGACGTCGGAGCCCTCGCCCAGCGGAATCTGAAGCAGTAGTACCAGGCTGGCAAAACAACCGTTAATGAGTGCCGAGCCATTGGGCATGCCGGTCTTCTTGGACACCAGCGCAAAGGGACGCGGCATATTGCCGTGACGCGCGGCATAGCTCGCCACGTTGTTGACGCCAAAGCTCCAGCAGATCATGTTGGCGAACAGCGTCACCAAAAAGGCCGCGCCCACGACCATCGTCAGCGGATGGCTGCGCCCCAACATGGCGGCGACCGCGTCCACAATGCCCGAATCGAGCGAAAGCCGCTCGGTGGGAACCGCGGCTCCAATGCCGATGCCGCAGATAATGTAGATTGCCGCAATGGCAACGCCACCGGCGATAACCGCCTTGGGGATATCACGCGACGGGTTTTTCATCGTGCTGGCAAAGGTCGCGACCACTTCGAAGCCCATAAAGTTGAACAGGATGATCGATAGGTACGTCAACGAATCGGTGTCGCCCAAATCTGGAATGAAGGTCTTAGACGACATGTCGTTGGCAAAGCCGTTATTGCAGGCAAACCAGATGCCGACGATTCCCACCACGGCGGTAATGAGCACCTTGATGACGGCACCGCCGTCCATGACCCAATCGGCCTCGGCCACCGGGTGCATCGCCATGACCGTGACGCCCCACACGAAGGCAAGCTCGATGGCAATTCGGGCCCCGAGCGAAAATTCGATGCCCCATACCGCATTGATGACACTGGGGAACATACAGGCGATACTTGCAACCCACAGCGGGAAGTTGACCCAGTAGCACCAGGAGCAGCAGGCACCCCAACGGTCGCCCAAGCCCAGGCGAACCCAATCGTACAGGCCGCCCTCGGAATCGAACGCCGTACCGAGCTCGGCCACCACCAGGCCATAGGGAAGCAAAAACGTAATGATGAGGAAGATCCACCAGAAGAACTGCACGTTGCCCATGGCAGATGCCGGAGCGGCCGCCTCGATGGTAAACACGACGCAGATAACCGAGAGGATGACCTCGAACAGGGAGAACTTTTTACCTGCCATGGCACGCTCCCCCTACAGCAAAAAAGATGGCATCTGCACCGAAGGCGCAGCCCAAGGTAGGGTTACAGGCCGCGTCACCGGTGCAGGTGCCATCCCAAGGAGAAGAAGGGATGCAATTGTTGGACCAACGCTCGCGGAACAGGCGCGTGTAGATGACGATACGCTGGTACATGGATACTCCGATCAAGACGGCCGCGTATACGACCGGGAACTTTCGGCAATTGGATACGCGCCTGACCTGGGATATCCAAGCGAACAATAGGCCTAACCCGCGATAGGTCCCAGGCCAGGCGGGTATTCAATCGAAGGGGAGGGGCGCTCCGGTGTGGAGGCAGCGGAGCGCCCGGGGAAAGCCCGGCCGGCCGGCCAGTCGGCCCCGTTCGCCTGGCCGGCGGGCCTCCGGGGTGCGGCGGACTCCCGCGAAAGAGGGGCGCCGCGCCCCGGCAAGCCGGGCTATTAGGCGGACGGCTCCTGCTGCGTGATGCAGTGGATGTTGCCGCCGCCGTAGACGACCTGGTCGGACTTGACGCCCACGCACTTGTAGACGCCCTCGCCCCAGACCTCGTCGTAGATCTCCTGGAGCGTGTCGACGGCCAGCTGGTCGTTCTCGTCGCCGTACTGCGGGACGATGACGCCGTGGTTGGTCACGAGGTAGTTCATGTAGGAGGCGATCAGCGGCTCGTCGGGGACGCGCGGCTCGGCGTTCTCGTCGGCGTCGATGGTGTCGCAGGAGGCCTGGTCCATGTACAGCGGCTTCACGGGCATGCAGAGCTTGTAGACCTTCAGCTTGCGGCCCTTGGCGTCAACCGCGTTGGAGAGGGTCTCGTAGGCGGCGTGGCACTGCTCGTAGAACGGGTACTCGGGGTCGTCGGTCCAGATGCAGACCATGACGCCCGGGGCGATGAAGGTGGCGACGTCGTCGATGTGGCCGTTGGTCTCCTCGGGGTCGATGCCCTCCTTGACCCAGATGACCTTCTCGACGCCGAGGTAGTCCTTGAGGTGCTCGGTCATGTACCCGCGAAGCTCCTCGCTCCAGGGCTCGAACTTCTTGCGGTACTTGGGCCAGAGGGACTCGGGGTCCTCCTCCTCCTCGAGCACCGCGGAGCAGGTGCGGCCGGGGGACAGGAGGCACTGGTCGGTGACGACGAGGGTGCCCTCGCCGTCGACGGTGATGGAGCCGCCCTCGAGGATCATGTCGTCGGGACGGTAGCGGCGGCAGCCGGAGAGCTCGGCCATCTTGAGGGCGATCTGCTCGTCCTTGTCCCACGGGAAGTAGAGGCCGTCGATGAGGCCGCCGTAGCCGTTGAAGTGCCAGTGGTTGGCGCGCTTATCGCCCTTGCCGTTGATGACGTAGGTGGCGCCGGTGTCGCGGAACCAGGCGTCGTCGGTGGTCATCTCGACGACGGTGACGTTCTCGTCGTTCTCGAAGACGGCCTTGCAGTTGGCGTAGTCGACCTGGTTGGCGCACATGTAGACCGGGGTGAACTCGGAGATGGCGCGGGCGATGGCGGCATACTGCTTCTGGGCGGGCTTGGCGCCGTGGGCCCAGGTGTCGGTGCGGTGGGGCCAGCCTATCCACACGCGGTCCTGGGGGGCGAACTCGGCGGGCATGAAGAAGCCGTCGGCCCTCGGGGTGGACTCGGACTCGGTGATCGTACGCATAAGATTTCCTCCAAACCGAACGATCGTCTGCCGCGGGCGGGCTGCCCGCGGCCTAGGACCAAGAGATGGCGGGCGCCCGTCCCCCGGCAGAGGTCGGGGCGCCCGGCGCCGGTTTTCACGGGGTCGCACCGGCGGGCGACGACGTAGCCAGGTGCGCGGAGACGGGACGCACGAGGGATACGGGAGAGGGGTCGGGGCGGTCGGCGGCTGCCGGAGCTATCGCCCGCACCCGCCCCGGGGAATGGTTGGCGGACCTGTCGCCCGGGCACGCCTCCGGAGAGGCCGGGGTGCCCGGAACCGGGGCCCTAGTTCTCCTCGGCCTCCTCGGCGAGGCGCTGGGCGGCCAGCTCGGGGGTGAGGCCCTTGTACTCGGTCTCGCGGCCCTTGGCGCTGACGACGCGGACGACCTCGCCGATGAGCATGAGCACGATGAAGATGATGATCATCGGGACCTTCTCGCCGATCTCGGCGGCGGAGAACGGTGCCAGCGTCGCGACGATGGCCAGGATCAGCTCGATGCAGGGGATGGCCAGCATGACCTTCATCATCGCGCCCTTGAACGGGAACGTGAAGATGCGCTCGCGGTTCGGGTCGTTCTTGCGGAGGTTGAGGAACGCCGGGAACATCGGGATGTAGGTGAGCAGCAGGAAGACGACGGAGGTGCCGAAGAGCATCCAGAAGACGCCGTTGGAGATGGCGTCGACGGGAACGAGCTGCAGGCAGAGGACCAGCGAGGCGACGACGGCGTTGACCAGGTTGGCGCCGTTGGGCATGTCGTCCTCGGAGACCATCGAGGCGAAGACCTTGGGCATGTTGCCGTGCTCGGCGGCGTAGCGGGCGACGGAGTTGACGCCGAAGGACCAGGCGGCCATGTTGGCGAACAGGGTGATCAGGAAGGCGATGCAGATGACCTTGAAGAGCACGGAATCGCCCACCATGGTCTGGACTGCGACGATCATGCCGTAGTCGGGGTCGATGGAGTCGGCCGGGATGGCGGCGCCGATGCCGAAGCCAGCGAACAGGTAGATGACGGCAATAGCCACGCCACCGACGACGATAGCCTTGGGGATATCGCGAGCGGGATCGGCCATGTCATCGGTCATGGTGCAGATAACCTCGAAGCCCATGAAGTTGAAGATGATGATGGACAGGTAGCCCAGGGCGTTGGTGTTGGTGAGCTCGGGCAGGAAGGTGGCGGCGGACATGTCGTTCGCGAAACCGTTCTCCATGGCATACCAGATGCCCAGGGCGCCGACGATAACGGCAACGGCGACCTTGATCAGGGCGCCACCGTTGAGGACCCACTCGGAGTCGGCCGCCTTGGAGCGGCCCATGAGGTAGACGATCCACACGAAGGCGAGCTCGATGCCCATCTTGGCGATCAGGTTGAACTCGACGCCAAAGACCATGCCCAGGATGTCGGGGAACATGGTCGCCAGCGAGGCGATCCACAGCGGGTAGTTGACCCAGTAGTAGTACGAAATGCGGGCGCCCCACTTGTCGCCCAGGCCATCGCGTACCCAGTCGTAAATGCCGCCCTCGCCGTCATAGGTGGTGCCGAGCTCGGCGACGACCATGCCGTAAGGGAGCAGGAAGGTCAGGATCAGGAAGATCCACCAGAAGAACTGCTGGTTGCCAATGGCAGCAGCAGGAGCGGCGGCCTCGCAAACGAAGACGACGCAGATGATGGTCGAAATGACCGTCAGGAAGGAAAGCTTTTTCTTTCCGTCACTCATATTTAATCCTTTGCTCAGTCTTGGACAGATTCGAGGCCCTAAGGTATTAAGGCAATTGCTTGGGCCTCGGTGAGCGGGCGACAGGAGACGAGCATCCACCGCCCGCAAACGTGCTTTTAGAAGCCTTGAGGCTTAGAGCTGCTCGAGAGCCTCGAGAGCGGCGTGGAGCTCAGCCTTGGCGGAGTACTCGACACCCTCGTCGTTGAGCGGAGTGCGCTTGCCCAGGGCGGCAAGGAGAGCACGGATGGAGTGCTTGCGGTTCTCGGCCTCGACCCAGCACAGGGAGCGCTCGGGATCGTCCATGACCTCGTCGACGACTTCCTCGCCACGGGTGGCCGGCAGGCAGTGCATGAACTTGGAGTTGGGGCCGGCGAAGTTCATCAGGTCCATGGTGACCTGATACTTGGGATAGAACACGTCCATGTAGTTCTCGCCCGAGACCTCCTCGTCGTACAGGCCATACCACACGTCGGTGTAGATGAAGTCGGCGCCCTTGATGCACTCGATGTCGTCAGAGATGACAACCGAGCCGCCGGAGACCTTGCAGTTCTCCTCGGCGATGGCCATCATCTGCTTGCCGAACTCGGCGCGCTCCTCGACGGTGCCAACGTGCAGGCCGCCGTCGGGGATCTGGTGGCCCTTAGGTCCAAACTGGACAAACTTCATGCCGACCTTGGAGGCGATGAACATGAGGGAGACGCAGACCTGGGTGGCATCGCCGATGAAGGCCAGGGTGCAGTCCTCGATCTTCTTGCCCTCGGGGAGGTTCTCGAGCATGGTCATGAGGTCGCCCATCTCCTGCGTGGGATGGTTGAACTCGGACATGCCGTTGATGACGGGCACAGCGGAGCCCTCGGCGAGGCCGACGACGTCCTTGTGACGGTCAACGCGAGCCATCATGATGTCGAGCAGCGAGCCCATAACGCGAGCGGTGTCGCCCAGGGACTCGTGACCGCCGAGCTGGATGGTGCCAGGGCCATAGAACTGAGCATGGCCACCGAGGTCGGTCATAGCGGTCTCGAAGGAAAGACGGGTGCGGGTGGAGACCTGCTGGAAGATCATGCCAAGGCTCTGGTTGCGGAGCAGGTGCGGATAATAACCGTCAACCTTGATGGCCTTCTTCATTGCCAGGCCAAGATCCTCG
This sequence comes from Collinsella sp. SGI.241, assembly GCF_050312955.1. Classification (NCBI taxonomy): domain Bacteria; kingdom Bacillati; phylum Actinomycetota; class Coriobacteriia; order Coriobacteriales; family Coriobacteriaceae; genus Collinsella; species Collinsella sp. SGI.241. The sequence continues at coordinate 118,497 of NZ_JBNPKM010000001.1, read as the reverse complement.
ATAGCCAGGATCTGCTCTTTGGTGAAGTCGTTGGTGTCGATGAAATCCTTAGGCAGTGCCATATCGATTTCCTTTCCGCCGGTCTTGCCGACTTATTTACTGTGAGGCGCTCGTACATCACACCTCGTGTTGACAAGACCATCATTCACCCACGTGCAATTTTTACCTAGTTTATTCGGGATTAAAGACCGTTCACGGAGTTACACCCTCTATAAACCAATATAAACCCGCAGGCAGCGGGCTTGCAGGGGGTTTACCGTCTGGAACCGCGAACGGTATACAGCTATGCTATGTCTGGCGTCTAATCCGCAATGGAACGACCGGCTGAGACAAGTATACCCGTGGGATATAGCGGGCTCCATAAGAGTTCAAATGAGACAGGACGGTGACAAATGGACACGCTCATGTTCTTCTATACCTTAGCGATACTCGTAATCTGTATTGTGACGGCAGTGCTTTCGCTTGCCGCCTACGCCTCGTCCCATCGACGCTTCTTTATCTATGGCAGCGGCGTTTTTATTTGCTACGCCATCGAGATGACCGAGATCTTCTTTTTTGAATACACGTTGCAAAACGAGACTTTTCCGGCCAGCGACTATTACGCAATTACCATGCCTGCGTTTCGGACCCTTGTGGCGACCATTTCACAGGCTTTTATTTGGCTGATTGCCATGGACTTGCTCGATAAGCATTCAAAAAAGCAGTTCACTATCCCCGTCTTAATGTTTTTGCTGTTAGAGTCGCTGACTATCGTCGCTGTCCCCTCCGGCCCCATGCGTCAGTGGCTCTACTACACGATGCGTCAGGTATTCCTTCTCTTTGTGGGACTGTATATCTTTTGGACGGCTCATAAAAGTACGGAGGTTGAGCTGAAGGCACGCGTTAACAACCAGCGAAAGCACCTGATTATCGGCGCTATTCTGGTCGGTTGCATCGTTGCCGAAGATTTCTACAACATCCTTGTCATCCCCATGAGTCTGGCACCCTCTTGGCTGCAGCTTTATCTATCTGAGCGCAACTTTAGCGAGAACGTCTTTGCGTGCTACTTTGCGATTCTGCTGATCATCTACTCATACCACGTGCTTTCAATTCGCATGGAGAAGGCGCCCGAGGAAAAGAACGTCAACGATCTTGATCGACACATCGAAGAGCAAATGCCCTTCTATCGCAACGCCTACAGGCTCTCCAACCGCGAGGCCGAGGTTTTGCGTCTGGTTGTGCTGGGCAAGTCGAACCAAGAGATTGCTGACGAGCTATTCCTTGCCGTGGGCACCGTCAAGACCCACATCCACAACATCCTGGTCAAAACCGAGCAGCAAAACCGAACCACGCTCATCCTCCACTTTTGGAAGCGTTAACCTGCCAAAAAGGGACAGGTTTATTTAACCTGCCAAAAAGGGACAGGTTTATTTTGGTAGGTTTTATCTGGGCAAACGCCAGCCGCCGCAAGAGAGCTGCTTTCCCTTGCGGCGGTCTTCTAGCAGTAAGACCAAGTGAGTAGACTTTTTGCAGGAGGTCGAGCACAGCCCAAAACGCCGCGGCTCTGACCTGCGATTTTATTGAACATTTATCGCGATGTGCTCGGCATATCTAAATAAGTCTACTCACTTGCATCCGAGACGCACCAGATAGGCAAATAACCGCCGCGAAGGAAGGGTTACGCGGTTTTACCAAACCGCGTAACGGCTCGACGCTGCAAGCGCCCCTGAGCGAGCAATCTGACGTTCAATCGTCGGTCGCGTACAAAAGTACGCTTCCCTCCTCTTTCACGTCACCTTGCTCGCTTAGGGGCGCTTTCGCTGACTTATGCTCAACCTACAATGATTCCAAACTGGATGAGTTACTCGCTGTAGCGGGTGGCTATGGCAGCTCGCACCATTCCGGTGCTCATGAGGTAGGTCACCAGGAAGTAGCCACCGTATGCTGCCAGGAAGATCGCGCAGGTGAGGCCCACAGTGCCGCCGATGCTCATATTTCCGAATATGCTCACCAGCTCGATAATCACCTTAAGTGCCACAAAGGAGTGCGCCAGGCCCACTGCCAGCGGGAACAGGAAGAATACCGCCTGCTGCGCCATCACCGAATGGCGAATCTGGCGGTCGTCGCAGCCGATCTGTGCCAGCACACGATAGCTGCGGCTGCCGTCGGCCACGTTGGAGAGTTGCTGGATCGACAGAATCGCCGCGCATGCAACGACCAATACAAAGCCGATGTAGATGGCTAGGTAGCTAATAAGACCGTTCATTTGCGCTGCTTGCGTGTACATCTCGGAGCGTGTGATGAAGGTTCCCCAAAACCCCGGCTCTTTGCCGTCAACGAGCAGATTGTCGAGCAGAGTGTATTTAATGCTCTCGTCTGCCTCGGTCGTATCCATCCCCTGTTTGTAGTTAACGAGCAGGCTACTGGAATACGGCTGCAGATTAAGTTGGGACAACAGTTCGTCGGCAACGACGACGGTACCCGGATTACTGCCCATCGCCGAGTTGGCGATGGCCGCCGTATCTTCGTCCGACTTATCGGTTGCGGGTTTGAGCGTATGCCCGCCCAAGGTAAGGGCATGGCCGCCAGCCATATACTTGGTGTACAGGTCGACCAGCTCACCGCCCATATCACACGTAAGCAAGTACTGGTCGCGGCCAATGCTCACCGGCTCCTCGCCCATCATCTGACGCAGCTTGTTGTACTGGCTCGCCGGCGTCACAAACAGACCTATCGCATCGGGCTTGCTACCCCCGAACGCCTTGGGAAGCTTTTCGCCCATGGTCTTGCACATCTCACCCGCAGACACCGAAGGGCTCGAACCGCCAAACGGGTAACTTAGATACGAATCGATCTGCACATGCTCACCGGCAACATCGGCGATATTGACCTTCTTGCCGGTCTCGTCGTTGTTGTCCGCCGACTTGTCCTTACCGTGCCATGCGGGGTACAAATCGACCGTTGTATCGGCCAGCACCATGCGATCGGCCTCAGACGGTTTGACATACTCCTTGTAGTAGCCGAGCGTATCGGGCGTGTAATAGACATACGTCTGCGACATATCGGCCGGCGTATAGCGCTCCAGATTCTCGTTCATCACATTGGCAATCGACATACCGCACGTCACCGAGGTGATGGCCAAAAACAGGAGCATCGCGATGACGCCCATCGAAAAGCACACCGTGTTGACCTTGGCCGCAAGCTGGCGCACGATAAACATGTTGAGGCCGCGCCAATACACGCCGCGCAGGCTCTGCAGCAGCTTGATAAGCATGCCCGAGAGTCCCCAAAACAGGGCAAAGGTACCCACGGTAACCATAGCGGTCGTAATGCCAAACTGGTTCATGGCCTCTTGCAGCTTGCTGTCCGTCGCGGTTAGCGGGAACCCATCACGTAGCAGACGGTAATAGGCCACGCCCACAAGCACCACGCCCACAGCAAAGATGGCAATCGCGATCCAGGGGTTGCGTGTCTTGATGCTCTCGTTGCGACGCTCGGCACCCATAAGCTCGATGAGTTTGGTACGACGTACGGCGCGAAGGTTCAGCAGTAGCGTGAGCACAAACATTACGAGCATGCAGGCAAGGGTCAGGTTGAACGCATGCACCGAGAAAAAGAAGTGGAAATTGGCGATCTGTGTCTTAAAGAGCGAGGCCGTAAAGAACGTCATGAGCTGGGAGAGTCCCACACCCAGCACAATGCCGGCGACAAAGGCCACAACCGATACTATCACGGTCTCGAGCGCCATGATCGTGGCGACGCGCCCGCGCCCCATGCCGAGTACCTGGTACAGGCCAAACTCCTTCTTGCGGCGTTTCATGATGAAGTTATTGGCATACACCATCAAAAAGGCCATGACACCGGCCAAAAAGTACGTCAGGTAGCCGAGCATGCTGCCCATAACCTGCGCCAAGCCCTCTTCATCGATTCCGGCGATGTCGACCTGCATCGAGATGGTGTTAAAGGCATAGAAGACCGTGACGCCCAGGGTGAGCGTCAAAAGGTAGACGAGGTAGTCGCGGCCGGCGCGGCGGACGTTGCCCCAAGCGAGTTTACAGAGCATCGGAGCCCTCACCGCCCATCATGGCAACGACCTCCATAATGCGGTCGAAGAACTCGCGGCGGTCGGTGTCTCCGCGGCGCAGCTCGGTGAAGATCTTGCCGTCGCGAATAAACAGCACACGGCTCGTGTAGCTGGCGGCAAAGCTGTCGTGCGTGACCATGAGCACGGTGGCGCGCAGGCGGCGGTTAAGGGCCTCCAGGATCTCGAGCAGCAGGCGAGCGCTCTTGGAATCGAGGGCGCCGGTGGGCTCGTCGGCCATGATCATGGTGGGGTCGGTGACGAGCGCGCGAGCCGCGGCAACGCGCTGCTGCTGACCGCCGGACATCTGGTAGGGATACTTGTCGAGCACCTGACTGATGGACAGGCGCGCTGCCACATCCTGCACGCGGGTCGAGATCTCTGCCGAGCTTGTGCGGGCGATGGTGAGCGGCAGGGCGATGTTCTCGCGTGCCGTGAGCGTATCGAGCAGGTTGGAGTCCTGGAAGATAAAGCCGAGCTCCTCGCGGCGGAACTGCGAAAGCTTAACCTGCTTCATGCGCGTCACGTCCTGGCCGTTGATGCGGATCGTGCCACTTGTGGCACTATCGATGGTCGACACGCAGTTGAGCAACGTCGACTTGCCCGAGCCCGAAGCGCCCATGATGCCAACGAATTCGCCGCGGTTGACGGTAAAGCTGACGTCGTTGAGCGCGCGGGTCACGTTGCCCAGCGCTCCGTATACCTTTTCGAGATGCACGACTTCCAGTACCGGAGTCGCCATGTGCGTGGTTTGCATACCGAGTCCTTTCTTGCGATTAGTCTACGTCATCTATAGTCGCAAGAAGCCGAGTCGGCTACCATCGATATCGCTTACGCTTGCCTTACCGTTGCGTAAGGTAGGGGTAGTCTTTTTGGGACGGGGCTTTTTTAGCTACCCTATCCGTAGCCTTCGAAGCATGAGGCCGCATTTGACATAGGGCAGCTAAAAAAGCCCCGTCCCAAAAAGACTACCCAAATGAGCTACCCTGCCACGTGTTGATGCTGAGAGAGGACTCCTGTTGAAGACTGTTCATGTTGCCGCTGGGATCATTCGCAAGGAAGGATCCGATGAGCTGCTTGCCGTGCAGCGCGGCTACGGCGACATGCAGGGACTTTGGGAGTTCCCCGGTGGCAAGCTCATGCGCGGCGAGACGCCCGAGGACGCCGTACGCCGCGAGCTCATAGAAGAGCTGCAGGTAAAAGTCACCAACCTGCGCGATTTCTATACCGTTGAGTACGACTACCCCGATTTTCATCTCTCCATGGAGTGCTACTACTGCTCGCTCGCCGATGACTCCGATGAGCCCCAGAAGCACGACCGCCAGCTCGATATCCGCTGGATTCCGCGCACCTCGCTTGCCACCGTTGAGTGGATGCCCGCCGACAAAGGGCTTATCGATGCTCTGATTGAGTTGAAGGAAGATCGGCTTGAGGCCAACGGCGCCGCCGATGACGCCACGCCCAACACGGCCGACAAACCCGCCACCAAGCCCAAGCGCGCACCTAAGCGCCGCAGCAAAAAGCGTCCCAAACCAGGTCTGCTCGACGGCATCGATACCTCGGACCTCTCCGCTGACGAGCGCGAACTGGTGCGCCGTCGCGCCGCTATAAAAAAGTCCATGAAGGGCAACAAGCGCGCCAACACCAAACCCGAGCTGCTCGTTCGCCAGCGCCTGCGGGCAGCGGGCCTTACGGGATACCGTCTGGAATGGAAGGTACCCGGCAAGCCTGACATCGCCTTTCCCGGGCGCAAGATCGCCATTTTCGTCAACGGCTGCTTTTGGCATCGCTGCCCTAAGTGCAATCCGAGCCAGCCCAAGCGCAATGTTGAGTTTTGGGAGGCAAAGTTTCGCCGCAACGTCGAGCGCGACCGAGCCGCCATCGACGCGCTTACCCAAATGGGCTGGACGCCCATCACCGTCTGGGAATGTGAGCTCAAGAAAGACCGCATCGACGCCACCATGGAAAAGGTCATCGAACAGGTACGCGCCGCCGCACCGCAGCGCTAACAGCGATCATTCACACGCTCCGCACGTCCGCGCCACATCCGAGCCGCAAACCTTAGAAAGCCCTTAAGCTCAAAATCTTTCAAGAGTGTTATTCGATACCTTTGACCTGCGGTTTCATTGTTATATCAAACCTGATTAAGCCTTTCTTTAGTGCTTCTTTGCAGCAGCCGCGGCATAATACTGCCAACGAACGGGACCTAGCAGCACACCCCGTGCGCAACCTTTTGGTGGACATCGAGACGGAGGAAGCCCCGCAGCGCGTAGCGCGCAGCGGGGCTTCCGACATGTCCGAGGACGTTCTGAGAGATAGGCCCTTTTCCGTTTCCGGACGGCCCGGTGGGATCAGAGTACCCTTGCTGTTACTCTGCTTTGCCCACAGAGTTGAGGTTGGTCATGCGGATCTTAACCAGCTCGGTGATCTCACGCATGCCCTCCTTGGCCGGCTTCTTGGGATCGAAGCAGGCGGGGTTCTCGGCCATGTAGGCCATGAAGCCCTTGGTGTAGGCCTGACGCAGCTCGGTAGCGTAGTTAACCTTGCAGATGCCGTTCTTCACAGCCTCGGCAACCTGCTCATCGGGCACACCGGAAGTGCCGTGCAGAACCAGCGGCACGTCGACGGCGTCGCGGATAGCCTTGACCACGGACTGCTCGATGTGCGGATCGCTCGTGTACACGCCGTGGCTGGTGCCAACGCCAATGGCCAGCGAGGTGCAGCCGGTGCGCTCGACGAACTCCTTGGCCTCGGCAGGATCGGTGTAGGGGCTCTCGCCCTCAACCGCGGGACCGTCGTCCTCCTTGCCGCCAACCTTGCCGAGCTCGGCCTCGACGGGCACGCCCATGGCGCGGCCAGCGTCGGCGACGGACTTGGTCAGGGCAATGTTGTCCTCGAAGGACTCGTGCGAGCCGTCGATCATGACGGAGGTGTAGCCCGTGCGGAAAGCCTGCATGCAGCGGTCATAGCCATCGCCGTGATCGAGGTGCAGAGCGACGGGCACGGAAGCGCGCTCGGCAGCGGCCTTCACCATGCCGTAGAAGTAGTCCAGACCAGCGGTCTTGATGGTGCCCGGGGTGGTCTGCATGATGACGGGGGACTTGGTCTCCTCGGCAGCGGCCAGAACGGCCATAACAAACTCGAGGTTCTCGACGTTGAACGCGCCGACGGCGTAGTGGCCGGCCTGAGCGTCCTTGAGCATCTTTTCGGTGGTAACAAGTGCCATGAGCGTTTGCTCCTCTCCCTCGCCCGCATCTGGACATCGGGCGTAGTTGTTCACAAGGCGTTTTACCTTGCGTTTTACTGCGCTCATTGTATGAAATTCAGCGGCTTTGCACGTGCGAGATATTGAGTCCATGCAGGCCAATACAGTCGTTTTTGAAAAGTAAACGGAAGGAATCGGAACCGAGTGGGCGTGTTCGATATTGAATTTTGAGCGTTTAGCGTCTTTCTTTTATAGAAAAGATAAGTAATCGAAAGGTGTTTTCTTACTCAAAAAGAAAATGAACGAAAATAGAGTCAACACAATTCCTGCAAATATAGCCGAGAATGGAGCAAACATGGCCCAAGCTACCAACCGTGCTTTTGCTGACGAGCGCCGTACCGCCATTATGGAAATACTCGAGCATAACGCCTCGGTGCAGGTAGCAGAAATCGCCCAGACCTTTGGTGTGTCCTCCGTCACCGCCCGCGCCGACCTGGACGCGCTCGCCGAAGCAGGCAAGCTGCGTCGCACACATGGTGGTGCCGTATCGCTCCACAAACGCCTGACCGTCTCCACGCAAGATCGCCGCATCAATGTCAACGTCGCCGCCAAGCAGGCCATCGCGCAAAGCGCCATCGAGCTCGTTAATGACGGCGACACGCTGCTCGTCGACTCGGGCACCACGGCGCTCGAATTCGTCCGGCTCCTCGATCAGCGCGACGGCATCACCGTTATCACGGCCGACATTACCATCGCCGATTATATTGACGAGAGCATGCCCTCGGTCGATGTCGTCATGCTGGGCGGGGCACTGCGCAAAGGTCATCGCTATCTGTACGGCCCACTTACCATGCAGGCGCTCCAAATGGTCCACGCCGACCTTGCCGTCATGTGTCCTGGCGCTTTTGTTCCCGGCTGCGGCTTTACGACCGACTTTCCGCAGATGGCCGAGACCAAAGCGGCTATGGTCGGTGCCGCCCGTCAAAGCGTCGCCCTCATGGACGCCAGTAAGGTCAACGGACGCGGCATGTACCGTTTTGCCGAGCTTGCCGACGTCGACATCATCGTGATGGACAGCGACCCCGACGCCGCCGTCGCCACCTCAATCGCCGAGGCCGCCGACAGCGCACGTCCAGCCCTCATCATCGCCGGCGCTTAAACAAAAACCACCACAAAGGGCCTGTCCCTTTGTGGTGGTTTTGCCCGTTAAAAGCGAAATATCGCTACTTGGAAAGCTCGTCGGCGAGGGCCTCGATCTGGGCGCGTGATGTGTCGTTGAGCGAGCCCAGCACGGTCACCTTGTTCTGCGCCAGGGTGATGTCCTTCATGCCCTCGAGCTCCTTGGTCATAACCTTGGCAGCGGCGGGCGTCCAGGAACCGGCCTCGACGAGCGCCACGGTGCGGTTCTGGTAGGCATGCTCGGCGAGCGTGTGGATAAAGGTGCTCATGAACGGGAAGATCTCGCCCTGATAGGTGATGGAGGCGAGCACCAGGCGGTCATAGCGGAACGCATCCTCAACGGCCTCGGCCATGTCGTCGCGAGCTAGGTCAAAGACGGAAACCTTCTGGCCGCGAGCCTCGAGCGCAGATGCGAGCTCCTCGACGGCAGCCTTCAGATGTCCATACACACTCGCGTAGGCAATCGTGATGCCCTCGTCCTCGGGCTGATAGCTCGACCAGGTGTTGTAGGTGTCGAGGTAATAGCCCAGATTCTCGGTAAGGACAGGACCGTGGAGCGGGCAGATGATCTGAATATCCAGATCGGCAGCCTTTTTGAGCACGGCCTGCACAAACTTGCCAAACTTTCCCACGATGCCAAAGTAGTAGCGGCGAGCCTCACAGGCCCAGCCCTCGGGATCCTCGATGTCGTTGGCGCCAAACTTGCCAAAGCCGTCGGCGCTAAAGAGCACCTTGTCGGTGGCCTCATAGGAGAAGAGCACCTCGGGCCAGTGAACATTGGGAGCACCGATAAAGGTCAGGCTGTGGCCGCCCAGGTCGAGCACGTCGCCCTCTTTGACAACCATTTTGCGCTCGGGGAAGTCGGTGCCAAAGTAGTTGACCATCATGCGGAAAGCACCCATGCTGGCCACAATCTGCGCCTGGGGATAGCGCTCCATAAAGGCGGCGATACCGGCGGAGTGATCAGGCTCCATATGATGGATGACCAGGTAGTCGGGCGTACGGCCATCGAGCGCGGCCTCGAGGTTGCCGAGCCACTCGTCGACAAAACCACCGTCGACCGAATCAGCGACAGCGATTTTATCGCCCAAGATAACGTAGCTGTTGTATGCCATACCGTTCTCGGACACATCGTACTGGCCCTCGAACAGGTCAATGTCGTGATCGTTGACGCCAATGTAGCGGATATCCTTGGTGATCTCCATCAGGCACAGCCTCCTAGATAGACAAAATAACCTGTCTATCATAGCACTTGGCAGCATTCCAACTGTTGTCTGCCGGCATCCTTACCGATTGTTATTAAAATACGATAAATCGCCGTTTACCTGCCTAAACTATGAGCATGGCATCGCTGTGCTATGTCGGATAATGAGCTGGCCGGGAATACGAATAGCAACGGTTTTGCCCGCCGTACCCGCCTCGGGAACCGCGTGCTCAAACACCTCGCGTCCACGCTGATGTAAATCGAATCGAACGGTCGTGAGCTCGTTATGCGCGACAAAATCGTCGAGCGAATCGTCGACGCCCACCACGCTTACGTCCTCGGGCACGCGCAGGCCGCTATCACGCAGCGCGGTAATCGCGCCATTTGCCATCTGATCGTTTGCCGCATAAATCGCCGTCATGGTGCGATCGTGCTCGGCCAGGTACCTGCCGGCCTCGTAGCCGCTGTTGGCAGACCAGTCGCCCTCGAGCGGCGCCTGCGGCTTAATGTGCTTGTGCTCGAGCGCATCCTGCCAGCCGGCGCGACGAAATTGCTCGTCGACCGAGAACGACGGGCCGCCAATATAGCGAATTTGCTCGTGCCCCAGCTCAAACAGATGATCCATAAGCAAGAGCGAGCAGCCGTAATGGTCGGAGTCGACCGTGGTCACCCGCGGGTGCGCGTACATGGTAACAATAACCGTGCCAATGCCCGGCAGCGGATCAAACGTCTCAAAATCGGGCGCCATGCGGCTCATGCCGATGATGATGCCGTCCACCGGCAGCGCAGCCATACGACGCGTGGCCTCGGCAAGCGAAAACTCCTCGGTCTTGGACATCTCGACCAGCGTAATGGCGCAATTATGCTCGCGAGCAGCGCTGGCGATGCCGTCGATCATTGAGAGGTTGCCAAACTTGGTGATATCGTTGACGCACAGACCGACCGAATGGTAACGGCCGTCGCGCAGCGAGCGGCCGGCATAACTCGGACGAAAACCGAGCTCTTGCATAGCGGCCTGCACGCGCTGGCGCGTCTGCTCGTTAACGTTGGGCAAGCCGTTGGCGACGCGCGAAACCGTCTGCTGCGAAACACCGGCAGCGCGGGCGACGTCGGCCATGGAGACCGGACGCGTACCTGTATCGTTGGACGAGTGCCTTGCCACAGAATCACCTTCACCCTTGCGAGATCTGAATAGCGTGCATGCCGGCCCGGGCAGAAATACACCCCGCGCCGAGGCCCGCTATCGTCGGACGCATGTTAACGTACTCTACTTTTTCTATCTGCATCTCTTCTGCTTTATAAGTCCATACGGCGGTACCGTTCACGGCTGTAATTCTACCGACTACCGGATTCTCAAAAAGTGGCAAGCGTTGTGTTATGAGTACGTTAACATAGCCCGTAACGTGCGGCATCGTGAACACTTGGTTCATGCCGCTTCAAGTTGTTAACGTACTCATAGCGACGCAAAACTCACCCGTGCGCGCCAAGGAAAGGACTCCCATGACCACCCCCGACGAAAAGACACTCACCATGCTCACCAAGCTGTTTGAGGAGGAGTTTGGACCCATCGGCGACCGCCAGGTGCTCTACGTGCACGCGCCCGGGCGTTCTGAGATCAGCGGCAATCACACCGATCACGAGGGCGGCCATGTTATCGCCGGCTCGCTCGATGTCGCCGTTGACGGTATCGCCGTGGCAACCGACTCCAACAAGATCCGCGTCGCCGACGAGGGCTATCCCACCTTTGAGATCACGCTCGACACGCTGGATATTCAAGAGCCCGAGAAGGGCACGTCCGCGAGCCTCGTCCGCGGTATGGCCCACGAAATCGCCGCTCTGGGCGTTGAGCCCCAGGGCTTCGACTTCGCCTTCACCTGCTCCGTCCCCTCGGGCGGCGGCCTTTCCAGCTCTGCCGCCGTCGAGGCGGCGTACGGTCGTGCCATGGAGACGCTCTGGGGCGCACCCGCCATTGAGCCCGTCGCGCTCGCCCAGATGAGCCAGCGCACCGAGAACAACTATTACGGCAAGCCCTGCGGTCTGATGGACCAGGCCGCCGTTTGCTTGGGCGGCCTCGCCTACATGGACTTTGAGGACCAGGCTCAGCCTAAAACCCAGAAGCTCGAACTCAACTTTGAGGATCACGGCTATGCGCTCATGCTCGTTAAGGTTGGCGCCGACCATGTGGCAGCTACCGACGACTACGCCGCCGTTCCGCGCGAGATGCAGGACGTCGCCGCCGAGTTTGGCAAGACACGCCTGTGCGAGGTAAACGTGGCGGATTTTGACGCCAAGCTCCCTGAGCTACGCGCCAAGCTGGGCGACCGTGCCTGCTTGCGCGCCGTTCACTACTGGTACGAGAACGGCCTGGTCGATAAGCGCTGGGCAGCCCTTAGCGCCGGCGAAATCGACCAGTTCCTGGTCCTGACGCGCGAGTCCGGTGCCAGCTCCGCCATGTACCTGCAGAATGTCGTTGCCAAGCTGGGCTCCGAGCAGCCCTCGATGTATGCCCTAGCACTGGCTGAGCATGTGCTTGACGGCCGCGGCGCCGTCCGCATCCACGGCGGCGGCTTTGGTGGCACTATCCAGGCCTTCGTGCCGCTCGACCTGGTCGACACCTTCATCACCAAGATGAACGGCTGGCTGGGCGAGGGCTCTGCCCGCCACTACGCAATTTCTGACAAGGGGGCTTACGCGGCATGGCTGTAATGACTGATGTGCGCGAGGCCGCACAGGGCCTGATTGAGTATGCCATCCATCGATCCATGATCGGGCAGGATGACCGCATCTGGGCCTACAACACCATTCTCGAGTGCATCGGCGCCACGGGTCCCGCGCTCGACATGGCTTGGGCGATGCAGAACGAGAAGCTCTCGCTCTTGCACCCCGATATGCTCCCCAATTTTGACCTGGAGGGCACGCTTGCCGCGCTTTCCGAGGACGCCGTTGCCAACGGCGCTGCCGAGGACACGGCGTCGGGCCGTGACCGCATCGCCATGCGCATCATGGGCGCGCTCATGCCGAGGCCTTCGGTTGTAAACGAGGAGTTCAACGGACGCATGGGCGTCAACGAGCCCCGCGCCGCGACCGACTGGTTCTATGGTCTGTGCTGTGACGCCGGTTACGTGCGCCGCGCCGCCATCGCGCGCAATATCAAATGGAGCACCCCCACCAACTGGGGCGACCTGGAAATCACCATTAACCTGTCGAAGCCCGAGAAGGACCCGCGCGACATTGCCGCGGCCGGCGCCGCAAAGAACACGGGCGAGAAGTATCCCGCCTGTCAACTGTGCATCGAGAACGAGGGCTACCCTGGACGCTCCGCCGCAGCCGACGGCGGCGCCCATCCCGCTCGCCAGAACCTGCGCGTTATCCCCATCCAGCTCAACGGCGAGCGCTGGGGCTTCCAGTACAGCCCGTACGCGTACTTTAACGAGCACTGCATTGCTATGAGCTCCGAGCATCGCCCGATGCACGTCGACCGTAAGGGACTGACCTGCCTGTTCGATTTTGTGGACCTGTTCCCGCACTACTTTATTGGCTCCAACGCCGACCTGCCCATCGTAGGCGGCTCGATTCTGTCGCACGACCACTTCCAGGGCGGCGCGCACGAGTTCCCCATGATGCATGCCGCCGAGGTCTCGCAGTTTAACGTGCCCGGCTTTGACCAGGTCAGCGGCACCGTGTTGCTGTGGCCGCTCTCGGTGCTGAGACTGCGCTCGCACGACCGCGCCCAGCTGCTCGACGCCGCCGAGAAGATTATCCTCGCCTGGCGCGAGTGGACCGATGAGTCTGTGGGCGTCATCGCGCACACAGCCGACGGCGTGGCGCATAACACTGTGACGCCCGTCATCCGCCGCGTCGACTCTCGCGGCAATGCCGGCGGCAAGATCTACGAGGCCTACCTGGCGCTTCGCTGCAACATCACAACCGACGAGCATCCGCTGGGCGTATTTCACCCGCATGCCGAGTACCACCACATCAAGAAAGAGAACATCGGCTTGATCGAGGTCATGGGCCTGGCCATTTTGCCGCCGCGCTTGGTTCCCGAGCTCGGCGCTGTCCGCGAGCACTTGCTGGCAGCCAAGGCCGATGTCAGTTACGACCTTGCCGGCGCGCTCGAGTGCGACGACCTTTGCCGCAGCCACGCCGCATGGGCCGAGGATGTCTTTGCCCGCCGCGCCGACGAGCTTACGGCCGACAACGCCATCGACATCCTGCACGAGGAGGTCGGCATGGTGTTTGGCCACGTGCTCGACAACGCCGGCGTCTTTAAATGGGACGAAGCCGGTCGCGCCGCCCAGCAGCGCTTTATCAACTCGCTGTAATGATCCCTCTGGGACGGAGGAAAACGGATCATTTCGTCTTCAAGACAACGGCGCCCGCCGGCAACATCGCCGGCGGGCGCCGTTTTTGGTGCAAGGGCAGCTAATTTGGGACGGGGCTATTTTGACTACTTTGCATCTAGAAGTAGTCAAAATAGCCCCGTCCCAAATTAGCTGCCTCTCATGAGAGTGGAAAATCTCCCACTCTAAGCCCGCTTGCGAGCCCAAAATGGGAGATTATCCACTCTCGTTTTGTTCGGTACGCCGTAACTCTAAAGTTCGGTTACCTCTACGCTGTTGTAGACCTCGTCCCAGCGGTCCATGACCAGGTGGCCGGTCTTGGGATCCATGGCGTTGAGCTTGCCGCAGGTATTGGCGGTCTTGAGCACCGTGACGTCGTCGGCACCAGCAGCAATGGCATGCGCAAAACCGGCGATGGTCGAGTCACCGGAACCCGTCGCGTTCACAGCCGCAATCGCGGGCGTCTTGGCGCGGAACGCGCGGCCCTCATGGAAGCCCACCGAACCGGCAGCGCCCATCGAAACGACGACCCAGGGAATACCGGCAAAACGGTCATCGGCGGCAAGCGCCTCGCGCAGGGCATCGACATCATCAGTCGTAAAGGACGTACCCAGCAGGCCGTTAATCTCGGTCAGGTTGGGCTTTACGAGCTCGGGCTTAGCGTCGGACTCCAGCGCGGCCTCCAGCGATGCACCCGAGGTGTCGAGTAGCACCTTGGCGCCCGCCTCCTCGGCGATCTTAACGAGCTCGGCATAGTAGCCGGCATCGATGCCACGCGGCAGCGAGCCCGAAAGCGTCACAACGTCCGCCTTCGCTGCAAGCTCGGCGAACTTGGCCGTAAAGGCCTCGAGCTCGGTCGGGGCGATCTGCGGGCCGCTCTCCAAAAGCTCGGTCTGATTGCCCTCGTGCAGAATATTCAGGCAAATGCGCGTCTCGCCGGCAATGGGCACAAAGTCGTTCTTGACGCCGTCGGCATCCATGAGCTCGGCCATATAGGCACCCATGTGACCGCCAAGCAGGCCGGTTGCAAGTACGTCGTCGCCTAGCTGCAGCAGCACGCGGCTCACGTTGAGGCCCTTGCCGCCAGCGGTCTTTTCGGGCGTCACACGGTTAACATCGTCGATGACCAGCTTATCGAGCTGATAGCGCGTATCAATCGACGGGTTCATGGTAACAGTCAGAATCATATTGAACTCCTGTTTAAAAAACCGGCCCGCGCCCCATCACAGAAACGCGAGCCGTCAATTAAAAAGCTGCAGAATGCCGGGTCCGTCAATAACGAAGCACACAAGTCAAGCCAAGCAAACGTGTTATCGGAGCAGCTCGCCGAGCCAGAACGCTTCGCAACAACAGCGGTAACCCCGCAGGTACCCCCAACGTCAGCGAGAAGCCAGCTGGCGAGGCAAGGTGCCGTGAAGCGAGGCGGCATTGACCTTCTGGTCATGCCGTCGAAGCTGAACGGCAGATTGCCCGCCAGATGGCTTCGCAGCGTCGGCCGGTCCGGCGTTCGGTAGAACGCCGGAATCTCCTTAGTCGTGGTATTCGCCGCGGTCCCACTTCTCCAGGAACTCGTCAAAGAAGTGCGGGTCAGTCTGAGCCTCGGCGTCGGCCTTATTGCAAGCATCGATCTTGGCGATCAGGGCATCGTGCTCGGGGGTCTTCTCGTAAGGCTCCTCCAGGAAGGCAAGCATGATGTCGGCCATCAGGAACTCGCCGGTGATCTTGCCACCAAAGCCCACGATGTTGGCGTTGAGCTCACGACGGGCATACAGGGCAGAGGTCATGTCGCGAACCAGGGCGCAGCGGGCGCCGGGAACCTTGTTGACGGCGTTGGTGATGCCGATGCCGGTGCCGCACAGGGCCACGCCAAAGTCGGCCTTGCCGCTGGCAACAGCCTCGCCCACGGCCTTGCCGTAGATGGGATAGTGCGTACGGGTGTGGCTGTAGGTGCCGCAGTCGAGCACCTTGTAGCCAGCCTGCTCCAGGCGGTCGGCCAGATAGATCTTCTCGTCCGTAACGATATGGTCGCAACCGATTGCGATGGTCTTCTTCATCAGAACGTCCTTTCGTCTGAATTCACAAGTTGAGGTAGAAGTTCGAGTTCTCGGTGGCTCTCGTTAGGCCATCTTGTTGAGCATGTCGACACGGATCTGGTGACGGCCGCCGGCGTACTGTGCACGCAGGAACTCGCGGGCGATCTTCTTGGCGACCTCGGTGCCCACAACGCCCGGGCCCATGGTGACCATGCGCGAGCCGTTGTGCTCGCGGGTCATGTAGGCGGAACGCTCGTCGGAAATGTTGGCGACGACCATGCCCTTGATCTTGACGGCGGCCATATAGGAGCCGACACCGTACTTATCGAATGCGAAGCCCTGGGAATCCTTGTGCTCCAGCAGGTCCTTGGCAACGGCGGTAGCGGAATCGACAAAGTCCGCGGCAGGGGTCTCGGAATAGTCGACGACCTCGTGACCATCGGCGATGAGCATCTCCTTGATGGACTCCTTCATCGACATACCGTCGGCATCGGAAGCGATTACAACCCTCATGACATCCTCCTTGAGAGATACGCAGGTGCGTTGTTTCTGTTTGGAAGTGTTGAATCTCGTTCAGGTCCGGGCATCTGAATGTGCGATTCTTCACTGTTCATGTTTATTTGAACACATTCGAACAGTAACTGCAACAACTATTTGTTTATCTTTGTTCTTTTTTGAACAAATACCGTTCACGGATGATTGCTGACCGTTTGGACCGGGCGCGGGCGTAGCGACCATGTGTTCAACAAACAAAAGGGCGGCCGAGAACGTGTCTCGGCCGCCCTTCGGCGGTATTCCCCGGTATATACAGCTGTTTTAGCTACTAGGACTGCCCGCCCTTCTTGGCATGCTTGGACGGAGTGCCCAGAAAGCGGCCCGTCAAATAATTCGTCGGCCCGGAAATATCAATCCCCAGCAGTGTGTGCCCCAGCCACAAAAACGCCGCGAGCACCAGCAATGGGATAACGCACGAGGTCACTATCATCACGATGACGCCTTCGATCAGATCGGTCACCTGCTGCACAATCTCATCGGTCATCTGCTTGGCGCCGCTGGTCACCGTCGTGACGAGACCCGAGGCACCGTCGGCAAGCTGTTCAAGCACGTTCTTGGACTCTGCGGACTCAGTCTTTTTCTTGGTTGCTTTGGAGCTATCGCTATCTGCCGCACTCGCAGCGTCAGTCGCCTTTTGCTCGGCCGCCTCGATGCTCACTCGATACGTTTCATCGACCTTCTGCGACACCCATACGCTCGCGGGCACCAACACCATGCTAATGATGGCGACCACCAGCACACGCGTTGCCACGCGACGAATGACCGTGCTCGTGCTCCAGCGTCCGTGAATGCCAAGCGACGCTGCAAAGAGCACCAGCGCAAACGGGATCAGGATGCCAAGGCCAACCGACCACAAAATCGTGAGTAAATATTTCTCTAGGTATAGCACGGCAAGCACGATACCAAGATTACCCGAAAGCTGAGCGAGCTGCTCAGCAACCGGCGTTCCCGTATCGCCCGGCAGCGCAGTGATACCCGCAGATAGGGCGACGCACGAGGTCGTGAGCGCCAATACATTGCCCTTCTTTTGATCGATGACCTCGATGGTAGAGTCCCAAGTCTTGGTATCGGCAAAATGCGGACGAGCCACAAACCCCGACAGCAGCGCCAGTGCCACGAGCGCAACGATGAGGCCAATCTGCAGTTTTTTGTTTGCGCACACGACATCGGATAGGCTGGGCTGCAGCTCGGTCACCGTTGTTTGCTCGGTTATCTGGACAGGACGCCCATGAGCCATCTCGCTCGCGTCTCTCTTTTGAATCGATCCGTTGTCCGGCATTTGGATACCTCCTCATTCCGGCCTGTATTGCGGATGGAAGTATACCCACCCAGCGAAAAACCGAACGGCAAGAGGCGCAACAGACTGCTGCATGGCCTGCCCGCCATGAAATGGGCCCATCTACTACGTTTAACCGCCTATCTCCGACCATGCCCCGTGGCGTAAAAACAAAACCACAGGTAGAACGCTTGCAGTTTTTCATGAAACGCAGGTGTGTTCGGGGGTATCGGGTTAAACGTAGTAGATGCGCCAGTTTCGTGGCGACGCTGCCAACCGATCCCCTGGGGACGGAGGAGAACGGATCATTTTGGGCCGTCAGCCCCTATTTCACCGCAACTTGGAGGAGGACAGAAAAAGCCCTGCTGCGGGTAGCGGCAGGACTTTTGGAAGGGGCTTGGTTGTGAGGGCTCGTTAGGCGAGCTTGGCCTCGAGCTCGGCGATGCGCTTGTAGGCATCGATGGTAAAGCGGGCCTGCTTCTCCAAGATCATAGTGGTCATGAGGGTGTCCTGAGCGTGAGCCATGATGAAGGTCATCTCCATCTCGCCGCCGCCGGCCTCCTGCGAAAGCAGCTTGGTCTGCGTGTCGTGGGCGCCGATGAGTGCATCGCTGGCATCCTTGTGCAGCTGTTCGGCCTTCTCAAAGTCACCCTCGCGAGCAGCATCGAGCGCTGCAAGCAGATCGGTCTGGGCGTCACCTGCGTATGCGACAATCTCGAATCCAACCATCGAGATTTCTTCTTTGGTTGCCATATTGCGTTCCTTTCACATATGAACCAACGGAGAGCATCGCGTCCGGGCATCCGCGCTGCGCTGTGTATGACAGAAACATTAACATTCAAACAAAAAAGAACAATACAAAACGTAATTTCGAGCTATGAACGGTCACTTTTAACCCGCGAACGGTTTCCAAACCATTTCGAACAATATCAAACATGATTAACGGAAACCCAAACAGGACCGCGCCCTAACGCAAATCGCGCACCGTATCGCCCTCTACGAGCACGCCGGGGATCAGCATGTGCTCCACGCCAGACGCAACTCCCTCGGCGCCGGCGATCTTGTCGACTGCCCACATGCCGACACGCTTGTTGTCAAAGCGCACGGTGGTCAGGCGACGATCGGGCACGATGTCGCCCAGACTATCATCAACCCCCACCACGCTCACGTCCTCGGGCACACGCCTTCCGCGCGACTCGAGTCCGCGAATGCAGCCGTAGGCCATGGCGTCATTGGAGGCATAGATGGCAGTACAGGTCGGATCGTCCGCCAGAGCCTGGCCTGCGGCATATCCACTCCGCGCCGTCCAGTCGCCACGGATGAGTCGCGGCAGCTCAATACCATGCGCGCGCAATGTCTCGCGCCAGCCCTCCTCGCGCTGCATGCCCGAAAGCGAGCGTTCGGGACACGAGATAAAGTGCACGGTCTTGTGTCCCTGCCCCAGCAAGTACTCGACAACCTGGCGCGAACAATCGAACTGATCGTTATCGACCGTCGAGCACAGCGGGTGCTCCAGCATGGTAACGAGCACCGTCTGCATACCAGGCAGCGGCTCAAAGGTGCCAAAGTCCGCCGGCATGCGATTCATGATCACAACCATGCCGTCTACCGGCAGTGCGCTCATGCGCGACGATGCGCTCTCGAGGGTATAGGGATGTCCATCTACTTTAGTGAGGGTAATGGCGTAGCCGTGCTTATCGGCGGCGGCGGCAAAGCCCTCCATACGGTCGAGGTTGCCGGTACCGGTAATGTTGAACATGGCGACGCCGACGGTCTTAAACTTGCCGCGGCGCAGCGATCGACCGGCAAAATTGGGGCGATACCCCAGCTCGCGCATGGCGGCACGCACGCGCTCCTTGGTCTCGGGGCGCACGCTGGGCGAATCGTGGACGGTGCGCGAGACCGTCTGTTCTGAGACGCCCGCGAGGCGCGCCACATCCTTAACGGAAACCGATTTTTTAACAGCGGCCATAGGTCGATCTTTCTATGTCAACGATGCCATTGGTGGCACCCTACGCAGTCAAATGAAACGTCTTCAAGTATATCTAACGCCTCACCCACCATACGCTCACCACCCAAAACCTACCGTTCACCGACATTTTTGCTTCCCCGAACGGCTTTTATCGCCCAAATGTTAACGTTGCCATTGTGCAAACACAGAGCCACCGGGCGGCTCAAACGTTTACGCGCAAGAAATCGACGGTCCGCAGGCACAGGGGCCATCGGTTCGCATCTTATTTTGTGTCACAAAATGGCAACGTCAGCATTTTGGCAACCAAACGTCAAAAGCTACCATCGTTGCTAACCCACCGACTCTTAGGAGCTTTGCATGGAGCAACTCATCGCCACCATCGAAAAGGGCCAGCCCTTTTTCAACGCGATCGCCCGCAACAAGTACCTCAAGGCGATCCGCGACGGTTTTATCTCCGTCATCCCCATCATCATCTTCTCGTCCATCTTTTGCCTGGTAGCCTCGGTCCCCAACATCTGGGGTTTCTACTGGCCCGATGACATCAACAACGCCCTGTGGAAGTGCTACAACTACTCCATGGGCATCCTGGCCATCGCCTGCGCCGCTACCACGGCCAAGCATTTCGCCGACGCCCAGAACCGCGATCTGCCCAAGAATAACCAGATCAACTTTATCTCGTGCATGTGCGCGGCCATCATCGGCTTCTTGCTCCTTTCGAGCGACACCATCGCCACGGATGCCGCCAGTGGCTTCAACACCACCTACCTTGGTTCCAAGGGCCTACTGACCGCCTTCATCGCTGCGTTTGTGACCGGCATCATCTACAAGTTCTTTATCAAGCGCAACATCACCGTCAAGATGCCCGAGCAGGTTCCGCCCAACATCTCGCAGACCTTTAAGGACATCATCCCCTTCTCCGTCTGCATCACCGTCTTTTGGGTCTTTGACATCGTCTTCCGCGCTGCCTTTGGCTTCTGCTTTGCCCAGGGCGTCATCCAGGTGTTCCAGCCCCTGTTCACCGCTGCCGACGGCTACATCGGCCTTGCTGTGATTTACGGCGCCATGAGCCTGTTCTGGTTCGTGGGCGTCCACGGCCCCTCGATCGTCGAGCCCGCCATCGCCGCCGCCCTCGTTGCCAACATGACCGACAACCTGGCTGCGTTCCAGGCCGGCCAGCACGCTTCCGCTGTCCTGACCCAGGGTGCCCAGTACTTCGTCGTCTGCATGGGCGGCACCGGCGCCACGCTCGTCCTGGTCTTTATGTTCTGCTTCCTGGCCAAGTCCCAGGAGATGCGCGCTGTCGGTAAGGCCGCCATCGTCCCCGTGTGCTTTGCCGTCAACGAGCCGCTGCTGTTCGCCGCGCCTATCGTGCTCAACCCCGTCTTCTTTGTCCCGTTTGTCTTTGCCCCGATCGCCAACATCTGGATCCTCAAGATCTTTATCGACTTCTTGGGCATGAACGGCTTTATGTACACCCTGCCTTGGACCGTCCCCGGCCCCATCGGCACCATCATGGGCCTGGGCTTCCAGCCGCTCGCCTTTGTGATGCTCGCCCTTATCCTGGTCGTCGACTTCGTTCTGTACTATCCGTTCTTCCGTGCCTATGACGCCCAGAAGTGCGCCGAGGAGGCCGAGATTTCCCAGGAGGAGCTCGCCGCCAAGAACGCCGAGAAGGCCGCCAAGCTCAACGATGCCTTCCAGGGCAAGGCCGACGCCAAGAGCGTTGCCGCCGGCGCTGCTGCCGAGGCCGTGGAAGCCGGCGCTCCCGCCGCTTCCGCAGCACCCGCTGCCGAGGCAACGGCCACCAGCGACCTCAACGGCAAACGCGTGCTCGTGCTCTGCCAGGGTGGCGGTACCTCGGGCCTGCTCGCCAACGCGCTGGCCAAGGCCGCCAAGGAGCGCGGCATCAATCTTGAAACCGCTGCCGAGGCCTATGGCAACCACGTGGACATGCTCCCCGACTTCGATCTGGTCGTCCTGGCCCCGCAAGCCGCAAGCTACCTGGCCGACCTGCAGAAGGACTGCGAGCGCGTGGGCAACAAGTGCGTCGCCTGCCGCGGTAAGCAGTACATTGAGCTTTCCCAGAACGGCGATAAGTCTCTCGCCTTCGTAAGCGAGCAACTCTCGAAGTAAGTAACGCACAGGGCCAGCCGACCATCCAAGACCGGCTGGCCCTTCGATTTAGACGATTGGATCATCATGCCCGTTAACCCTGCTAGCGTCACCAACCCGCCTGCGCAGTTTCCCGAGGACTTTGTCTTTGGCGGCGCCACTGCTGCCTACCAGGTAGAGGGCGAGACCCGCACCCACGGTAAAGGCAAGGTTGCCTGGGACGACTTCCTGGAGGCCCAGGGGCGCTTTTCCCCCGATCCCGCTTCGGACTTCTACAACCAGTACCCCGTCGATCTGGAGCTGTGCGAGGAGTTCGGCATCAACGGCATTCGCCTCTCCATTGCCTGGAGCCGCATCTTCCCCAACGGCACCGGCGAGATCAACCCCGAGGGCGTGCAGTTCTACCACGATCTCTTCGCCGAGTGCCACAAGCACCACGTTGAGCCGTTTGTCACGCTGCATCACTTCGACACGCCGCTTGCCCTCTTTGAGAAGGGCGACTTCCTCAACCGCGAGACCATCGATGCCTTTGTGGACTTTGCCACCTTCTGCTTTAAGGAGTACGCCGACCAGGTGACCTACTGGTTCACCTTTAACGAGATTTGGGCCGATGCCTCCAACACCTACATCGAGGGCACCTTCCCCGGCGGCGTCAAGGCGCATCTGGCCGAGGCTTTCCAGTGCGAGCACAACATGATGCTCGCCCACGCCAAGGCCGTACTGGCCTTCCACAACGGCGGTTTTAAGGGCAAGATCGGCGTCATTCAGTCGTTGGAGTTTAAGTATCCGCTCAACGAGAACGACCCCGCCGACATCAAAGCCGCCAACAACGAGCACGTGTTGCAGAACCAGTTCTTGCTCGACGCCACCTTCCGAGGCGACTACGCGCCCGACACCCTCGAATGCGCCAACCGTCTGGCTGCCGTCTCGGGCGGCACCATCGAGATCTTGGACGAGGACCTCGAGATTATGCGCGAGGCCGCGCTCTACAACGACTACCTGGGCGTCAACAACTACCAGTGCCGCTTCTTGAAGGCTTACGACGGCGAGAACGACCTGCACCACAACGGTACGGGCGAGAAGGGCACCGGCCGCTGGCGCGTTAAGGGTATTGGCGAGCACGTGAACAAGCCTGGCATCCCCACCACCGACTGGGACTGGATCATCTATCCCGAGGGCCTGTTCGATCTGCTCGTCTACATTAAGCAGCGCTACCCCAACTACAAGCAGATCTTCATTACAGAAAACGGCATGGGCTACAAGGATCCCTACAAGGACGGTTTTGTGGACGATCAGCCGCGCATCGACTACATCGAGCAGCACTTGCGCTGGCTGCTCAAGGCCATGGAGGTGGGCGTCAACGTGGGCGGCTACTTCCTGTGGAGTCTGCAGGATCAGTTCTCCTGGACCAATGGTTACAACAAGCGCTATGGCTTCTTCTACGTTGACTTTGAAACCCAGAAGCGCACGCCCAAGGCAAGCGCCTACTGGTACAAGCACGTGGCGCAGACCCGTCGTCTGGACTAGCGGCTGGCGACCAGCGGAATTGCCCCGCTCACATAACCTGTCCCCATTTCTCAGCCGGGGGTGGCACGTCACACGGCGCGCCGCCCCCGGCCTTTTGTTTTTGTTCGGCTGGGGGGCCGTTTGTCTCGATCTGTAACATCTAGCCGAGTTTTTGGTCCCTAGCTGTTACAAATCAAGACAAACCGGGAAGACGGGGCCGAATTGTCTAAATCTGTAACACTAAAACCGGTTTTGGACGTCTGGTTGTTACAGATTGAGATAAACGCACAGGACAATCCTCTCAATCTCGATCTGTAACATCTAGCCGAGTATTTCGGTCCTAACTGTTACAGATTGAGATGAACGAGCTGAGCACGTCTACGCCCGCAGGTCCTTTACGCTGGAACGCTCGATCAGCACGCCCGACACAAGCGTACGGCTTCTGGAGCTCGGAGCCTCAAGACCTGCGACGACCTCGTTAAGTGCACGGATGCCCAGCTCGCGATGGCGAAACTTCACCGACGTCAGAATCGAGTTGGGAATCGTCTTGTAGAGCTCATCGTCGAAGCCGATCACGGACACGTCGTCGGGCACACTGAGCCCTTTGTCACGTAGAGCCATCATCACGCCGTTTGCCATGCAGTCGTTAGCAGCGAGGACCGCCGTGCAATCGGGTTTATCGGCAAGCACAAGGCCCGCGGCATAGCCACTATCCGCATTCCAATCACCTTGCAGAGGCTCGGGCGGCTCAATGCCACGCGTCTCGAGTGCCGCACGCCAACCTTTCATACGGCACTGGCTCGACAGCGACTCTTTCTTACCAGAAACGAAATACACGTTCTTGTGCCCGTGATTCAAGAAGTACTCGCACGCCATGCGCGCGCCGCCCTCTTGGTCGTCACTGACGGTAGAGCAGGTAGGATGCTCCATCGGTGTGATAATCACCGTCTTGAGGTCTTTCGGCGCCTCAAAGGTATCAAAGTCATCGACCATCTGACGTAGGTTGAAGATCATGCCATCAACAGGCAGCTGCGACATCCTGCGCGCCGCTTCGGCAAGGGTCATCTTCTCCCCCGCCCGCTTTTTGATCATCGTGAGCGCAAAGCCTCGCTCTTCGGCGGCATCGGCGATACCGTCAATCATGTCCACGGCGCCGCCCGACAAGTGGAACATCACCACGCCGATGCACCCGTAACGGCCCAACTTGAGTGAACGCGCGGCAAAGTTCGCCCGGAACCCAAGCGCCTCCATGGCAGCATGGACCCTATCGCGTGTCGACTCTCGTACGCTATCGGGCTCGTTGATTACGCGCGACACCGTCTTGAGAGAAACGCCCGCGGCAATCGCCACATCATTCATTGAGACATTTTTCTTGTCCATCGTTGCCACTGCTTCTCCAGTCGGTTCTCTATCGCTTGTTTTTTTGTGTTCTAGCATATACTACCTGCCTGACTGATAAATCAGCCGTTTATCGGACGATATCGACCGTTCACCTGTAAATCCTTGTTGCTCATCCAAAAATGTCTTACGTTGTCATTAACGAAATGACAACGTTGTCATTTCGCAATGCCTTCCTTAAGCGGGAAGGTTTCCGGGCAGTCCTGACCATCCATCGACGACCAGTTCCATCCACATGCATCGCGCATCAAGTAGCAAAGGAGCTCTATGGACGCCATCGTAAAGATGCTCGAAAAGCATCAACCGTTCTTTGAGAAGATCTCGAGGAACATCTACCTCCAGGCCATCAAGGACGGATTCCTTGGGTGCATGCCCATTGTCCTCACCTCTTCGATCTTCCTGTTGATCGCCACCCTTCCTGGCGTAGTTGGCATCACGCTGCACCAGCCGCTCATCGACTGGTGCAACAAGCTGTACAACTTCACCATGGGCGTCATGGGCATCATGGTCGCCGGTACCACCGCCAAGAACTTTACGGCTTCCATGAACCGTCGCATGCCCGCCGGCAAGGTGCTCAACGACGGCTCCACCATGGTAGCCGCCCAGTGCAGCATGCTGCTGCTCGCTGTTACGCAGTTCACCACCAAGTTCGACGGCTCCGAGCTTTCGGTCTTCGATTGCACCAGCATGGGTACGCGCGGTCTGTTCTCGGCCTATATCGCCGCGTTCATTACCGTGTGGGTCTATAAGTTCTGCGTCTCGCGCGATCTGACCATTAAGCTGCCCAAGGAGGTTCCGGGCGCCATCGCTCAGAACTTCCGCGACATCATCCCCTTTGGCGGCGCCGTCATCATCTGCGGCATCATCGATGTCGTCGTGCGCAACCTCATGGGCGTTCCGTTCTCCGAGCTGCTCATCAAACTGCTCTCCCCGCTCTTTACCGCTGCAGAAACCTATCCTGGCCTTATCCTTATCCAGGCAGCCACCGCGTTCTTCTGGTTCATCGGTGTCCATGGTCCTTCGATTGTCCAGCCGGGCATCGACCCCATCCGTCTTGCCAACCAGGCCGAGAACCTGCAGGTTCTGCTGGCCGGTGGTCACCCCGCCCATTCCCTCACCTTTAACATGTCGCTCGTGGGTGAGTTCGGCGGCACCGGCGCCACGTTCATCGTGCCGCTTCTGCTGATTCTCTTTATGAAGTCCAAGCAGCTCAAAGCCGTCGGTAAGGCCTCGATCGTACCGGTCGCCTTTGCTGTCAACGAGCCGCTGCTCTTTGGCGCGC
Source organism: Collinsella sp. SGI.241 (assembly GCF_050312955.1). Taxonomy (NCBI): domain Bacteria; kingdom Bacillati; phylum Actinomycetota; class Coriobacteriia; order Coriobacteriales; family Coriobacteriaceae; genus Collinsella; species Collinsella sp. SGI.241. Next base: position 92,372 of record NZ_JBNPKM010000001.1, on the reverse strand, counting down.
CCATGATCCTCAACCCCTACATGCTCATCCCCTTTGTTGCTGCCGGCTGCGTCAATGTGAGTGTTGCCAAGTTCTTTATCGATAACGTGGGTATGAACGGCTTCTCCTTCGTGGTGCCTTGGGCCACCCCCGCCCCCATCGGCATTTTCATCACCACAAACTTCCAGCTTATCGCCCTAGTATTTGTCGCGATCATCATCTTGCTGGACGCCATCATCTACCTGCCGTTCTTGAAGGCATACGACAAGCTGCTCTGCGACCAGGAGGCCGAGCGCGCCGCCGAGCTGGGTCTTGAGTCCGATGGTGCTGCCACCATCGCCGCCAGCACCTCCGCACCCGCTGTCGAGCAGGCTACCGCTTCCGTCGAGCCGACCGCCGCTGCCACCGACAGCAAGCCTGTCGCCGATCAGCCCGAGCCCGCCGCCGATGCATCCGCCAAGAAGGATGTCGACGGTCTGAAGGTCCTCGTCCTGTGCGCCGGCGCCGGCACCTCTGCCATGCTTGCCAACGCCATCAAGGAAGGTGCCGCGCAGACCGGAGAGAACATCGCTTCCTCCGCGGGCGCTTATGGCCAGCACACTGCCATCATGGATCAGTACGACGTTATCGTGCTTGCCCCGCAGGTCCGTAGCTACTACAACGACATGAAGGCCGACACCGATCGTCTGGGCATTAAGCTGCTCGCCCCGCGCGGTAAGGAATATATCGACCTTACCCGCGACCCCGCTGGCGCCATCAAGTGGCTCCGCGAGAACCTCGACTAGCTCCTCCCTCTGTTGGTGCCCGAATCCCCAGTTCGGGCACCTCTCCCTATTCGTATCCCACAGAAAGGATGCCTCATGACCAACCCCATGCAGTTCCCCGACGGCTTTGTGTTTGGCGGCGCCACCGCTGCTTACCAGGTTGAGGGCGAGACCCGTACGTACGGCAAGGGCAAAGTGCCCTGGGACGATTTCCTGGCTGCCCAGGGTCGCTTCTCCCCCGACCCCGCAAGCGACTTCTACAACAAGTACCCGGTCGATATCGACTTGTGCCAGCGCTTTGGCATTAACGGCATTCGCGTCTCCATCGCTTGGAGCCGCATCTTCCCCAAAGGCACCGGTGAGATTAACCCCGAGGGTGTTGCCTTCTATCACGAGCTCTTTGCCACCTGCAACAATGCCGGCGTTATCCCCTATGTCACGCTCGATCACTTCGATACGCCCGAGGCCTTTTACCAGAACGGCGGCGAGGGTTTCCTGACGCGCACGACGATCGACGCCTTTGTCGAGTACGCCAAGTTCTGCTTTGCCGAGTTCACCGAGGTCAAGCACTGGTTCACGTTTAACGAGATTCCCGCAACCGCCGAGGGCAGCTTTATCGTCGGCAACTGGCCGCACGGCGAGAAGTACCGCCTGGACAAGGCCTTCCAGCTCATGCACAACATGATGGTGGCCCACGCCAAGGCTGTCGTCGCCTTCCATGAGGGCGGCTTTGAGGGCGAGATCGGCATTGTCCAGAACCTGGAGCCCAAGTATCCCCTCGACCCCAACAGCGCTGCCGACTGCGAGGCCGCCCGCATGGCCGACGTCATCAACAACCGCTGGGTGCTCGACGCCACCTTCCGCGGCCACTATGCAGCCGACACCATGGAAGCCGCAACCAAGCTGGCCCATATCGCCGGCGGCGAGCTCGACGTCCGCGACGAGGACATCGCCGCGCTGACCGCCGCGCTCCCCTACAACGATTGCCTGGGCGTCAACACCTACAAGTGCCAGTTCCTGCGTGCCGCCGAGGGCGAAAACGACATCAACCACAATGGCACTGGCGACAAGGGATCTTCGCGCTGGTTCCTCAAGGGCGTAGGCGAGGCATGCGTGCGCGAAGGCGTACCCACCACCGATTGGGACTGGATCATCTATCCCGAGGGCCTGTACGACCTGCTGCTGCGCATTAAGAACGATTACCCCAACTATAAAAAGATCTACATCACCGAGAACGGCATGGGCTATAAGGACGACTTCGAGGATGGCTTTATCGACGACGCCCCTCGTATCGACTACATGCGCCAGCATCTCGCGTGGATCCTCAAGGCAATCGACGGCGGCGTAAACGTCGACGGCTACTTTGTGTGGTCGCTGCAGGACCAGTTCTCCTGGACCAACGGCTACAACAAGCGCTACGGCCTGTTCTACATCGACTTTGAGACCCAGAAGCGCTATCCCAAGGCGAGCGCGTACTGGTACAAGAACGTCGCGGAGACCGGCCTGCTCATGGCCTAACTTTTGCTGCATACCCCCTGTCGGCCGCATACGAATCCCTCCACGGGTTCGCATGCGGCCTCTTTTGTTTTGGCGCGGCCCGAGCAGGTCGTTTGTCTCGATTTGTAACATCTAGCCGAATATTTCGGCCCTAGCTGTTACAAATCGAGACAAACAGAACGCCCGAGCAGAAATATCTCAATCTGTAACATCTAACTCGCTTTTAACCGTCTAACTGTTACAGATCAAGACAAAGGTGATGGCTGGATAGACAAAATCTCGATCTGTAACAACTAGTCGAGTTTTTGGGTCCTAGCTGTTACAGATTGAGACAAATACACAGGACAATCCTCTCAATCTCAATCTGTAACATCTGGTTGGTGACTTCACCCCTACCTGTTACAGGTTGAGACAATTTGATAGCGAAGTCCTCATTTGCGCGTCATATCGCGTAGCGCTGACGCGCTGGTTCCCACAATGACAGGAGGTAAAAGTCCTCCCGCATCGCCTGTTGGCAATCTCGTAGCGCTAGCTAGCAAATGACCTGCGTGTGTTCCTCGATGGCGGCGCGGTCCTCGACCGAGATACCCGGCTCGCACACCACGGCATCCAGGCTGTCCAGGCGGCAGAAAGTGTAGAAGTCGCGCCTGCCGATCTTGCTGGAGTCGGCGATCAGATAGCGCGAGTCTGCCTTGCTAAAAGCGAGCTGCTGGATACGGCCCTCGTCCATGTTGGACGTAGATACGTCACCGTCCAAGATGCCGTTGGCGCCGATAAACGCCGCATCGATACCCAGCGCACGCAGGGTATCCTCGGCCGTTGGTCCCACAAAAGCGGCGGTGCGGCGACGATACATGCCGCCCACGAGGCACAGGTCGCAGTCTTCGCGCGCCTCGAGCAGGTTAAACACCGAAAGCGAATTGGTCACAATGCGCAGGCGAAACGCCGGCAGCATCGAGGCCATCTGCTCAACCGTGGTGCCCGTGCCCAAAAAGATGGTCGAGCCTTCCTCGATAAGCTCCACAGAACGGCGCGCAATCTGCAACTTTTCCTCGGCATGCTTCGTGCGCTTTTCGCTGTGCGAATACTCATGGCGCAGCATAGCGTGTGGACGGCCCTGTGCACTGCGGGCTCCGCCGTGCACGCGCTCGATCTCGCCCAGGCTCGCAAGCTCCTCAAGGTCACGGCGGATCGTCATATCCGAGACACCTAACGCATCCGAAATCTCCTTGACCGAGACCGTTCCCTGCTCCTCGAGCAGCTGACGAACCTTATCCTGTCGCTCCGCTTTAATCACGATGAGTCCTCGCCGTTCTTTGCGCGCATATCATTCAAACAGTAACGAACAAATTGTATCAGACTCGTGCGCGTCAAAAATGAACGCCCGCACAGCTCCAATCATCACTTTTTTGAGAAAAATACCCCCTGCTTTAGTGGGGTGTAGTGATAATCTCACCTGTTCGCGCTACAGTTTGTCGGAAATACCTCGATGTTAGGAACCAAATGATCACTTCTGAGCTTTTCGGCACCGCGCCGTGCGGTACCCCCGTTCATCGTTACACCCTCAACGGGCCCGAGATCTGCGTTCGCATTATGGACTATGGCGCCACCGTGCTGGGTATCGATGTGCCCGACATTCCCGGCAACGTGCGCGATGTGGTGCTGGGCTTCGATAAGCTCGAGGATTACTTTGACAACCCCGCCTGCTTTGGCGCGACCATTGGCCCCGTGGCAAACCGCACTGCGGGTGCAACGATCACCATCGACGGTACGGACTGGCATATGCCCGCCAACGAGGGCGCCAACAACCTGCACAGCGATCTTGAGCACGGCCTGCACAAGCGCGTGTGGGATGTTGAGCTCGACGAGGCCCATAACGCCGTGCGCATGACCACCTCACTTGAGGATGGCGAGTTGGGCCTGCCCGGCAACCGCACCTTTACGGCCGTGTTTACCGTGACGCACACCGGCCGCTTCCGTATCGAATATGGCTGCGAGAGCGACCGCGCCACGTACGTGTCCATGACCAACCACACGTACTTTAACCTTGCCGGTCATAATGCCGGCATGGACTGCGAGCACTTCTTTGTTGCTAACGCTGCCCACTACCTGCCCATCGACGACCAGAACATTCCTACTGGCGAGATTGCTCCGGTCGAGGGAACACCGTTTGATTTTCGCGAGTTACGCCCCGTCGCGCCTGGCATGGAGGCCGACCATCCGCAGATTAAGCAGGCACGCGGCTACGATCACTGCCTGTGCATTGGCGGCTATCAGTACGGCCGCAATCTGCGCCGTGCCCTGCACGTCGAGGAGATGTGGACCGGCCGTGAGCTGGACTACTACACCACCGCCCCGGGCGTGCAGCTCTACACCGGCAACTGGCTAGGCGATGAGCACGCCAAGGACGATGCCAACTACGGCTGGGGCGCCGGCTTTGCCCTCGAGGCCGAGATGTACCCCGACACGCCGCACCGCCCGCTGTTCCCCCAGGGCATCGTGGGCCCGGGTCATCCCTACAGCAATGTGATCGAATACCACTTTATGAGGCACTAAGCTCATAACGCAACATATCGCACAGCAGCGCCCGCCGGCACACCGCCGACGGGCGTTTTTCTACCTAGTTGTAGGCAACCAGGCACATCCCGGCTTGAATGATTAGTGCATTTAACGTGAGAAAAGCTATCAGAGCACTTGCGCGGATTTGCGATGTCCCGTATCATAGACAGCCGTTGACGCCTCAGCTGCGTCACCACATGGCCGCCAGCGTAGCTCAGTTGGTAGAGCACCGCTCTCGTAAAGCGGGGGTCACCGGTTCGAGCCCGGTCGCTGGCTCCATTGCATTAGTCCAGCTCAGAAGCATAATTGCTTCTGAGCTTTTTCTTTTTCTCTCCAAATTTCATATCTTCTGAGGAGTGAAAATGGAGTGAAAATATTTTTTAATCAATTTGATGCGCATGCCTGTCTACATATCATCCGCATAAGATCCCAACTTAAATCGAGTTGCATACGGGATAGACGCCCGGCAACATGCCGAAAAATACGGGTCAACATTCCAACCGACATAGAAAAAGCCCGCACCCCATACAATTCGCGTTCAGGGTACGGGCCTGTCACAATGTAGCCGTGTTGTTATCAGTGTTTAAAGAGTGAAGCCATTAGATCGGCATTGGCTTTCAGGCGCTCAGCCTTTGCACCGTCGTCTTTCACCCATGCACCGGGTCCGCCTTCATAGACATCGCCCTCGGCACAGCCCTCAGGCATCTCGGCGAGTGGCACGTCCATAAACTTGGTGCCGTCGACCTCGAGTACCGCCATATCGCCTTCAATGCGATCAACGATTGCCTGCATATCGTCCTCCCTTAGGGGTTGCAGACGCCACAGGGGGCGTATCCTTGAGCCTGAGCCTGTGACTTCGTCATTTCGGTCAAACTTTTACTGCGTGACGTGGTGCGACAACCGGGACGATGGTATTTACTTCCCGTTGGCGTAATCACAACCGTCGTGTCGGCACTGGGATCAGCCGCTGGCGCAGATGGCGCCGGCTGAGCGGGAGCTGCCTGCTGCTCGGCGGTTCCGCTCGATCCACCACCGCCGCCGCCCGAGCCGATACCTTGGGAGTCGGCACCGGAATCCTGGCTCGCGGCCTCAATGGTGCCCTCGGTAGCTGTCGAAGCCGTAACATCCTTGCCGTTCGAGACGACGGTAACCGTGCCATGGACGTAGGTGCCGTATACCTGCGCACCGACGGAAGACAAGGCGTCGAGAACGACCTGAGTCGGATGCCCATAGGAGTTCTTGCCATACGAAAGCACGGCAATCGTAGGCGTCAGCTTCGCCGCAAGAGCGCTGCTCATTCCCGACGCGCTGCCATGGTGCGAGACCTTCAGCACGTCAACGTGCCCATCAACGAAACTGTTCTGAGCCTCAACTGGCGCGTCGCCCGTAAAGAGGAACGTATTCTGGCCGTAGGTAACCTTAATAACGACCGAATAGGCGTTGTCCTCGGAATAACTCGCACCTTGCTGCGGCCACAGGATATCAATAGAGTAATTCTCACCGGTTGCGATCTGACGGCCGGCGTAGGCAGGCTCAATCCCCATGCCCTTATTCGAGATGCTCGTCAGGAAACGTGTATAGGTCTGCGTGGAACTGTTCGCCTCGGGCGCCCAGATAGATCCGATATCCATCGAAGAAATAATGCCGTCGAGTCCACCGATGTGGTCGGCATCCGGATGGGTCGCCACCAGCCAATCAATCGTCGGTCGACCATCCGCCCTCAGCGTCGCCATCACGGTATCGGCCTTGCCCCGCGGCGTGTCGATCAGCATCGTCTTACCGTCGGGGAACTCGATAATGCTCGCATCGCCCTGGCCAACATCGACAAACTTCACGACCAAATCGGTCAGCGTAGCAGGATCCGGCTCGGGTTCAGGCTCAGCGACAGCAACCGGTTCAGTCGAAGACTTTTTCTTAGCCTTGGATTTCTTCGGCACTGTCTGCTCAATAGCAGGTTGTTCAGACGCAGCGGAAACATCGCCGCCTTCGAGCGCGGCGCCGACGCCGATAATTGCAAACATCACTGCAAAGAAAGCAACAGAACCGACAATCAGCCTGTGCGTATCCCGCTGTTGTTGGCGCCGTTTCATCTCACGGTGGCGTGATAGGGGTTTCCATTTCGGAGGCAGAGGCTCCTCATAGGTCGGATCGACAAAATCCTTAACCTTCGAGGCGGCCTTGCCCACCAAGTCAGACGTCTTGGAGGCCTTTTTCGGCCCCTCAACCCGCTCCTGCTCAGCAGGCTCCTTTTTCTTCTTCCCCGGCAATTTCACAACGCTGCCCTTTCTGTGAGAAGTTATTTCTTCCTGTACTCGTCGAGCATCTTGCCGCTCTCGTCCTTCCAGACATTCCAGCCGTTAGTTGAACCACCAAGCACAACCCAACCAGCAGTCGAAGGCGATTTCGTCACAACATCCGCCTGCAGCACGCCGTCCACGATCGGTGCCGTACGTCGTGGCTCGGGGGTCCAGACGACCCCCTCGTTAACCGGCAGGCATTTCGCACCGGCCTTAACGATAAACGCGCCGTCCTCAACAACCATCTGAGCCACAGCAGTGCCTTTGCCCTTACGGGTCTGCTTCAGGTGATAGGTTCCATCAGGAATGGAGGTCCAGTCATCCTTCATATGGCGCTTTTCGGTCGCCTGGTCAAAGGACTCCTCGCGCGTCTCGGTCTCGGGATAGACCTGCTTACCGTCAAAGGAAGCAAGCAGCTGAATCACCAAGTCAATATCGAGAGCAAAGAGTTCCGAGCCCGGCACGCGAGCCTTAGAGAAGATCTCGTCAAGCAGCGCCTCCTTCTCGTCATAGTCCTCAACCTCGATAGCAAAGCGCCTTTTCAAACCGACGACATTGAAGTAGCCGTTACGCTCAAGCGAGTACATACGGCCCTCAAAGTTGCCGGTGCCGGTCTTGCCGATCTTCACGAGACCAGGAACGACGGTCTCCATCACGTAAATTATGCCTTTGGCCATGAGTCCCTCCCGGTCTCGAAAACCACTGTCTTATTTCCAAACCGTAGGCCAGCAATCAGGGTGCGGAAGTTCGTTAAGCGGCGGAAGGGAATCGATGATTTCCAATGTTCTCATCGAAACCGTCGTCACTTTTTTAACCAAATCAACGATATATCGCTTGTCGGGCTGCCCGTTACCCTTCGTCGAGTAGGTATTGGGGTCATTCACGATGCCGCTCTTGTCGTACTCCTTGATTTGATATCGATCCACTATCCACTCGAGCGCGGACTTGCCATTTACGACATATCTCTGCGCTTCAACAGGAATGTTGCGTAATTCAAGATTCTCGGCGACCTTGAGCGTGGTGTAATCCTTGACCTTTTTGCCGGTATCGGGATCGGTGACGTTGCCCCAAGCCATCTTGATGGTCTTGCCCGGGTTCTCGGAATCACCTTCCTCGGTAATTCCTGACCAAGGGGTTCGAGCCTCATAGTCGACATGGAAATCTTTCAATTCGCGCCCAGCGCGCATAAATGCTCTGAAATCGCGAGCCAGCGGTATGCGCGGCAGCTCCTTCTGCAGATTGTTGCCAAAGCGCTCCCGATACTCGGGCGAATGGAAGATACCGTAGACGTAATAGAAGATGTCCTCTTTCGAGATCTCTATATCAGGATACGCAGCCCTAAAAACCTCAAGCGCCGAGTCGTTAATAGCATCATGACGCACCCACTCAACACGCTTTTCAACCTTATCGTCAAACAACCCAAGCTGGTCCCCGCCGAACAAAGACGCTTGCCCGGAAACCTGCGGCACTCTTACTTCGACTTCCTTGCTCGAATACCAGTAGAGGGGGAAGCACTGAGACTTTTGCTGCATATCGAGACACGGAACGAGGTCCGTAATCATGCATGAAAAGCCATTATTGCCAGGGCCGGTCACACATATCTCAAGATTTTCCGCCCCATCGTACGGAAACAGCTTCGGCTGTTGATACGTACGGTTATTGAACTGCTGGTCCATATAAAGCCATTGCTTGCAAAAAGGACGGTATAGGGAAAGCCTGATGTGGTCTTCGCAATAGCGCGCGCCCCTATCGCGTTTTACGTCTTCGTAAACCTCATGCGTCCATTTGATAATTGTGGTGTCAGTTGTTAAGAAAGATCTGACATCCTGCGGTTTGCCGGCAGCACGCCATCTGTCCAACTCGGATAGATAGGTTTTCACTGTCAGTTTCATATTGTTGGCAACAGTCGTTTTTCTAAAGTTGTAGCACCACTCATCGCGATTCGTCTTAACGCCTTGCGACCAGATATTGAATAGACCGCTATCGAGTTTCTTTGTTCCATCTTGCATTCCGCAAGGAATAAAGCGCTCGAAAGAGTCGTCTCTCAAATCAAGCCAGTCGCCATGAACATCAGGCTCCAAATCAACCCACTCGGGATCACCCTTGACGGCTTCCTTCAAAATATTCAGCTTCTCATCGCGTGTCTTGTAGTCACCAATATCGCGATAGTGAATCTTGCCATGCTCATCGGAAGCAGGATTCTTGACCAGCAGCGCAATGGCAATCGTCGCTCGGGAGCCGGAATCGAAAATCTTGCCACCCTCGCGACGCGACTCTTCACCCTGAGTGCGCTGATTACCACGCAGGTTGTAAACGTAAATTGAATTGAATTCCTTTACAAAGCACTTTCTTACACCGGCAGAAGCCTCTCCCTTGAGCCAGCCACCGTTGGAGACAAAGCAGACGATTCCGGAGTCGCCGATACGGTCCGACGCCCACCTGAAAGCGCGAATGTAATGATCGTAAAGAGAATTCTTCAGTACGGCATTCGAGTCTTTGGCATAGGTCTCCTCAATGCGCGTATCGAGCGTTGGGTACTTTGTATTCTGATTGCCGGTGTTTTCCTTATCGCCCGCACGGTACGGGGGATTTCCCACAATGACGCGAATCGGAGCATTCAGCTGTTTGAGAATGCGCTCCGAATTCTCGGTAAACACCTTCGCATCGATCGTATTGCTATCCTCGTGCATGTGGAACGTGTCCGTGAGGAGCGCACCCGGAAACGTCGTATACTCTCCGCCCATGCGCGAGTGGTAAGACTGCTCGATGTTGATGTCCATAATCGACGCGGCAAGTGGAACGATCTCATTGCTGTGCAGGTCGTTCAGATACTTATACTCAAGGTCTTCGTCGGCGATCAGGCTCTCGTCCTCAATGAGTCTGCACATATACGTACCGGTGCCCGCGAAGCCGTCCAGGATATGGACACCCTTGTCGCCCAGCTTCATACCGAACTCACGCTCCATGGCCCTTTGAACCATGTGCAGCTGGGCATCGACAACTTCTACAGGCGTATAGACGATACCCAAAGAGTCGGCGGTGTCCTTGAAGGCGACCTTAAAGAACTCGTTGTAGATTTCCTTCACCAAGCGCTGGCGGCTAGCGTCAGTCGTGAGCGCCCTCACCTGATCGCGAACGGACGCGTACACCTCAGCGAGCTCGCGATCGTCCTCAGAGCTGGGAAGACCCGCTTCATAGAGCGATGCCAAGGCACGGTCGAGTCCACGCGTAATCGGATTATTGGCCACAACCTCTTCATTGTCGAAAAGAGCGCAGAAGACGGGGCGCGTGACCTCATGCTGCGCCAAAACCTCGATGGCCTGCTTGTCAGTGAAGTCATCGTTGAGCGATTCGCGAAGTCCCTTCAGGAAAGCATCGAAGCGCTTTCCGACAGCTTCGTTCTGCTTGACCAAGTCGGCAATCTGCTTCGTGCGCATCTGCGTAATCTTGGCGACACGGCCAGTCCATTCGGTCCAATAGATTTTGTTGCCGCACTTCTTTACAATCTGAGCGCGAATGGCCCTTCCGAGACCGCGAAGATCGGAAACATCGACGCTAAAATCAAGTCCGAGCTCCTCTTCTTCAATTCCGGGTTTGCCCTCGCGCTCCCCGATTTTATGCTTCTTACCGCCAGCATTCTTTTTCGGCTTTTTAAGCTTCGACTCATCGAGGACCTCAACCTCGACAATCTTCTCGAGCTCGCTGTCATCGCCAAAGTTGCCAGCGTTGATAACGGCATCGAGGCGCTCGTCGTGCGAGCGGAGTGCGCGAACGACGTCCCAAACAACCTTGTAGTCCTTAGAACTGGAGAGAGCCGCTGCTTCGTCAGTACCGGCGGGGACAAAAACGGGAATGATGATATAGCCGAACTGCTTTCCGGCGGCTTTGCGCATCACGCGTCCGACCGACTGAATAATGTCGACCTTACTCTTGCGGGAAGATAGGTAAATGACGGCATCAAGGGCGGGAACGTCCACACCCTCAGCAAGACAACGCGCGTTAGAAAGAATATGGCAAGTGTCCTCGCCCTCTTTGGCGGCCAGCCAATCAAGCTTCTCCTTGCGCACGCCGGAGTCCATCGTGCCGTCGACATGCTGAACCCCGACAGTCACTTTCCTGCCCTGATCAATGAGCTGTTGAATGTCAGCAATCTCCCCATCCTTGGCCTCGTCAGCGATGGTTTCCAGATACGCATCGACTACGGTCTGGAACTCCGTGGAAAGTGCCTTAGAAGCCTTGATGCTCGCAGCAAATGCGATGGCATGGTGCAGCGTTCGATTGTTCTCGCCCGTACCCTTGATAGCGTTGTAAATCTGGCTGGGATCGAGATAGCCATCACCATGGCGGCGGTCAAACAACGCCTTCCAACAACCGATAAACTTTGCGACATCGGGCATTTCAAGCGACATGTCGTCACGAGCGGCAAGTCGCTGCATCGTGGTCGAAATCATAGACTCAGAAATCTTCATGACAACGACTTTGTAATCGGTCAATAGGCCATCGGAAACAGCCTTACCGAAAGACAAACGGTACGCGACGGGGCCGTACGTCTTCACGTCATCCATCGATGCAACCTGCACAGAGGCAGACTTTGCCTTCTTCTTAGCATCTTCGCCAAAGATGCGCGGCGTGGCCGTCATGTACATACGCTTGGCAGCGTGGATGTAATCCGCATCGTGAATCATGCGGAAAGAAGTCTCGCCGTCAAGCACGCCCGTAGTACGGTGCGCCTCGTCACAAATCGCCAAATCAAAATCGGGCAGACCAAGCTGCTGAGCCTCATGAACCTTATCAATGGACTGATAGGTCGAGAAGATGACGTTCAGCCCCTCGTGAATCTTATGAAACCTATTTGCGACTGTCTTTGGGTTCGTCGTCGCAGGGAAGGGAACGTCAAGCAACGAGCCGTAGCTTTCGGCGTCCGCACCAAGATCCGAGGCAGTCGAATCAGAACAAATTACATAGGGATTGATTTTCTCCCTAACCTCATTGGACCAGGCACGCATAGACTGCGAAACCAAGCTAATGGAAGGCGCGAGGAACAGAACAGTGCCACCAGGACACAGCTCTTCGGCAGCGCGAAGCGCCATAAGGGTCTTACCCGTACCGCAGGCCATGAAAACGGAGCATCTGTCATGATCGTTAAGGGTTTTCTTGACGCCTTCTATGGCTTTACCCTGATGAGGCAGGGGCTCATGAACCTTGCGCTTACTGGGCTTAACGCCATGGACGAAAGCATTCCATCCAAGATTTGCAGCCTTGATGTCATCGATTGAAACCCTGACAACGTCCTTGGAATTATGCTCGTTGTGAACAACCTTAAGGAGGTTCTGAGACCATTCTTGAACGCTGTCGGCAATCATCAGGTGGTCATATCGGGAATCAAGTGCAGCAGTTCCGATAAACGTCGTAACGTCGCCTTCATACAGTCTTTTCTTCGAATAGCACTTCGCCTGGACAGCCCAATAGGAGCCATCGTAGTCAAGGGCAACGAGATCAATACCAAGGTCCTTTTTGCTGCCGTCGTTGGTCGGCGCGTCTTTCCAGAGCCAGACCATCTCGAGACGCGAAGACCAGGCAGGGTCATTCTCGAGGAAGAACTTGACCGCACGTTCATAACGAGAGCCCTGCTGCTTCGTGTCGGTCGACTCTTCAATTATCTCTTCGAAGATGCCCTCGATATCAGCTTCCATGGCCACTCCCGTCATGTCGAATCTTACGAATTAGAGTTTAATGGTTTGCCGAGTTTAATGTCATTGAACCAAATACCAATCTGTAAAAGGCACCGCTTAATAATCGCCTGCGCGAGCGTGTATACTCACCTCCAGCTACAGAAAGGACCACCATGGCTACTTGGATGATTCGCGCCGGTCGCGGCGGCGTCTACGCAAAAGACTGGGTCGAGAACGGCTACGTCGGTATCGGCTGGGATTTCGGCGGCGTCGATATCGCATCCACGTCGCATGAGCAACTCAGAGGCGTTTACGAAGCTGCCAACCCCGACATAAGCGCTCAAAAGGTCGCCTTTGCCGCCAGCCAGGCAAGCAAGTTCGCGCATACCATCGTGGCTGGCTCCACAGTAGTCACGTACGACCCCGAGGCGCGCGTCTACCACATCGGCAAAATCACCGGTGAGTGCATTCCCTCGCCCGATGTCGACGGCGTAACCTACACGCGCAAGGTCGACTGGAAACGCAGCGCCCCGCGCGATCGGCTCTCCATGTCCTCGCGAAACAGTCTCGGCAGCCTCACGACCATCTTCAACATCTCTGCCGAAGTCGCAGGCGAGCTCAACGCAGCCGCCGGCAAAGGCATCGGAAAGCCCGAGCCCGGCATCGAGACAGGTGACTCCGCAGACGACGAGGAGGCACGCTTCGCCACCTACGATGACGGCATCGAGCGTATCAAGGACCGCGCCCTCTCGCTAACCTGGGAGGACATGGAGCAGTTCGTGGCGGGGCTTTTGCGCACCATGGGCTACCACGCCACGGTGACGCCCAAGGGCCCGGACGGCGGTCGCGACATCGTCGCCTCGCCCGATGCCCTCGGACTCGAGTCGCCGCGTATCGTTGTCGAGGTCAAGCATCGTAAGGGCACGATCGGAGCCCCGATGGTCCGCTCGTTCCTCGGCGGACTTCGCGCCGGCGACCGAGGTCTGTACGTATCCACCGGCGGCTTCAGCACCGAGGCCCGCTACGAGGCCGACCGAGCGACCGTCCCGGTGCGCCTGCTCGACCTCGACGGACTCATCAGGCTCTACGTTGAGACCTACGACAAAGCCGACGCCGAGACGCGCTCGCTCCTCCCGCTCACGCGTATCTGGTGGCCCGCATAATCACGCCTCATCGCCCGCGCCCAGCGCGGGCTTTTCTTCTGCAAAAGAGTATGCCTTGCCCTTTTCCACACCGCCCAGATCGGAGCGTCGCGTCTCCAGAGCCTCCCGTTCCAGCGTTTCTAGCCTTGTGCGGGATGGGCCTTCGCGCGTTCCGATGCAATTTTTTTGAGCTTCTCGACGTCCTTGCCATTATTAAGAACGTGCATTTTCCTATGGCAGTTGGGGCAGAGGGCGACGACGTTGTCGAGTCTGTCCTTGCCGCCGCGCGACAGCCATTTGATATGGTGGATTTCCAGGTACGGCGTTTTATCCGTAATCCAAAAGGGCACCGCCCCGCACAGGTCGCACGATTTGGCTTCCCTCTTGATGCAGCCGGAGATGAGCCCGCTTCTTCGGTATTCGCTGCGCGAGACGACCTTCTTGCGTCCCTCGCCGGTGCCCTTCTCCGGCTCCTCCGCCTCTCGTGCACGCCTCCATATCTCATCGTCCGATATGCCGTCTGCCCCAGAAAGGACCCAGCGCTCATCCGTCTCGAAAGCCAAGTCGCTCGCTTTAACCAGAGGGAATATCCAGCCGCCATCGGTCTTCCAAGGCTTTTCAGAGGGGGACGGAACGACCTCCCCCTCGAATTGAAACATTGTCGTCCGCCCGAGCGCGCCGTTTCGGCCCCCCCTCCCATCCCGCTTCCCGATGCCCACGAGAACCTTGCTGAAAAGGAAGATCTTCCTTTGTTTCCCGGAATGCGGGCCATACTGCTCTTTCAGCTGGAGCCCGAATCTGCCGTACTCCCTGTCGCTGTCGGTCTTCGCATTTTCATTGAGAGTCGGCCCGTGATAGTAGATCGTGTCGCCTTCCCACCTGTCGTCATATTCCGCATCAGGGCCGAAGCCGGAAATCAGGACCATGGCGTTGGCCTCGTTGCTCAGGCGTATCCCGCCTTGCGTTTGGCCTCCGAATATGTCGTGAATGCGGCCATTCGAGACCACTTGGCCGATATTAAGCTCCTGTTCGAACATATCGCGCTCCGCCCTGCTGGGATTGAATAGCTCGCCAGAGCGTACCGCCGCGAGCCGGCGAGGTCAACGGCCTACAGCCAGGTGGATCTGGCGGCATCCCGCCACTCGGCGCGGACGCGGGTGGCCACGAGCAGGGCCCCACACACCGCAAAGAGCTCGTAGTCCGCCAATGCCGTCGCCGTCTGCATGAGCTCAGTCAGGAGATCGAGACGGTCGGCGGCTCCAAGGTCGCCGAATGCCTCGATCGCATTAGCAATCTGGCGAGCCTCTTGGCTGATGTTCGGATTATTAAGATCCTTGTCGGGGTTCATGGGCTTCCTTCCTTCTCGGTCCCAGCCGACAGGATAGGAATACCTGCACAGCAGACGTAAACCATAGTTTACGTTCCGGGAAAACTCGCGGGAAAATCAAACTCGGCATCCGCCGGGAAGCGGCCACGGCTCCGTGACCGGGTTGCACCTCCACTGCACGGCATCAAGGGGGCCCACGGAATCGCCCACAATTCTCCTCTTCGATACGAATGGCGGGGATTGCCGTGGACCTCCCTTGACCCCGCTCCGCTCCGGTGCGGCTTCTGCAGGAGCAGAAGCAAGCGCCGCCGACGCAGCGCTTCGCTTCTGCGCGCAGGGGCGAGAGTCTAGGGGCCACGTGCCCGGAACGGAGGAAGACATGCAGCAGCTTATGACCGAGGAAATCGCCAAGACGGTACCGAGGCTCTACGAGCAGGACGGGGCGGAGGACCCCACGGTCTACGCCCACTACTTCTCGTGCGTGAACGGATGGGACTGGTGGCTGCTCGAGTTTGACGGCACGGACGAGGCATTCGGCCTCGTCGAGGGCTACGACGACGAGCTCGGCTACTTCAGCATCAAGGAGATGGCCGAGCTGAACCGCCAGATGGGGTTCGCCGCCGTCGAGCGCGACGAGCACTTCTCCCCGAAGCCGCTCAGCGCCGTCAGGAGGAGGTAGCCGCATGGTCACGGTCGAGTTCGACTCCATGGGCGAGGCGGTCCGCCTCGCCCTCGTGGCCGGGGAGTATTTGGGCGGCGGCCTGGCCGTCCTCCTCCTCGACGCCACGGACCCGCGCTCCGAGGGCTACATGGCCGAGTGGGGCGTGCTCACGGCGAACGTGCCGGCGGCCGAGTGGTGCCGCGGACGCGGCAACATCGCCATCGACGCCGACGTGCCCGCGGCGCTCCTCGAGGCGCTCGAGGCCGCCGGCACGGTCCGGATGGCCGACCGCTCGGCGGCGTCCGGGATGGCCCGCTACCCGCTGGCCACGGTCGCCGGGAACGCCCTCGCCGGCATGGGCGGCCTGAGCGAGACCCTCGAGGAGGCCCTCGGCTCGACGGTCGTCGTCGAGTACGAGTCGGGAGGCGACGGCGGGGCGTTCGAGGTGGGGACCGCGCCGGCGGGCTCGGCCGAGCTCGAGCGCCTCATCGCCGCCGCGAGGTCCGAGGCCGACGCGCTGGCAGCCGCCGGCGGATGGGCTGCCGTCCGAATCGGTTTCGGGGATGCCGAGACCATCGACTGCGAGACGGGCCGGACGGTCTATATGGCCGGGATGGAATAGCACCGGGCCGCCACCCGCACGGGCATGCCGGCGACGGCGCGCCCGTGCGGCGTTTCACGGGGATGTCTCGCGCCATCCCCGGACCCCTGCGCGCCAAAGGGATGAATCCCCTTGGAACCCCGGGCTGCCGCCGGCGAGCCGTGAACGGCGGGCCAATCACTCGGCTTCAACTCGCGATTGCACCGCCGTGTCACGCCCCGCCGGCTTTCGCTCCGGCTCCGTTCGATGGCTCCCATGGGTCGCCATCACTGCACCTCCGCTCACCTGTCCCGTTGCACTCCGACCGGTTCGGCCTACGTTTCTCGGGACATGCAAGATATGTATTCCGTGCAACGGAATATCTTGCCCGGCAGAAGCCGGGATGTGCGAACCGCTCCGAAGTCGCTCCCGCAGAACAGTGCAACAGCTTTGCCGGCTGTTGCACGGACCCCAGATATGAAAGTCAGTCCCGGCCTCTTCCGTCATCCGCACCCTCGCGGGCGAGCTCCCAGGCTGCCCGCATGGCAAGGTCGATTCCCCTTGCCGTGAACCTCATGATCCGCCCGGTCGAGCGGTTGACGGCGTAGCCGAGCCTCGCGCCGTTGATCTTCCTCGTCTTGCCGAGGGACTCCGAGTGATAGCGGTATTGCAGCGCCCCCCGCTTGGATCGGGCGATCTCGATCCCATCCGATTCCAACCGCCTTGCAAACTCTCCGAAGCGGTCGGGGCAGCTCTTGAGCCTCCCGACCTCCTCTGCCCTCTGGGCGACAATCGCTCGGACCCTTGCGTTCTCGGATTTGTCGGATCTCCCCCTCTTTGCCATCTCGCGCTCCTCGCGACCGGGCTGGCGCGCGTGCACCTTCGAGTTCGAGAGGCCCCTTTCGAGCTGGCTCAGGCCGTACTCCGCATCGAGGTCCTTCACCGTTCTCACGCGCGATTTCGCCGCCGCCCTCGCCGGCCCGTCGTTCAAGCGCCGTCCCGTCTCGAGGTCCGTCCTATTGATGGCGAGATGAGCTGCAAATCGGGCCGATCCATCCGACTTGCACCTCTCCTCATGCAGCACAATCACGATCTCCTGGTTGGGATAGCGCTTGGCGATGTAGTCCCTCGCGTACTCCATGCAACGCGAGGGCGTCATCGGCCCGCCGTTGCAGGAGCACTCGTCCGGGTTGAAGCCGATCACCTGATGCTGCATGTACGTGCACCTTGCGCCCTGCTTCCCGGGCCGGTTGTGCCCGGCCGCCTCCCGGGTGGCGTCCATTTCCTCGAACCATCGGTCCTCATCGATGATGTGCTGGGTATCGTGGTCCAGGACTTTCTCCCTGTCCCAATCGAAATACCGCTTGAGGTTTTGGAGGTGCTCCCTGCTCATGACGCTCGTCTGCTTGATTGCGGTCATTTTCCAACTCCCTTCAAAAGCCGCTGTCAGTCGACGAAGAGGCCGGACCATCCATCGGCAACAGGCGGCTCCGCGGCGTCTTCCTCAAATTCGGGAGTCCAGAGATCGACGCCGTCCTCCCGACCCATTTGCCTTGATATCAGCCTGGCCTGGTATTCCATCCTCTTGGCCGTCTCGTGCTCGCGCGTCCCCAGATCGAAGTGCTCCTTCGTCGGCATCCGCGTGCAATCGCAGACAGGGGCCCGGAAGCACCCCGCATGTTCCCTGCCCACGCCGTTCTCCGCGGCCTTCACCACGATGACGCCGTCCTTGTCGGGGGACATCTCCGTCCACTCCCAAGGATGGATCAGGTCGTCGGCGTGCTCGCTGTAGGATGTCGACCCCGTACCGCCCGAAGGCCCCCTGCTCGAGCTGGTTCCCATGGTGTGCCGCGTCGTCTTCCCGACTAGCTCGGTGAAATACTGGCGGTCCTCGGCCTCGCCCAGCTTCATGGCGACCTTGACGCCGCAGTTCGCAAGAATCTTCTTCCGCCCGTCGCGCTCGCCGTACTTGTTCAGCTGAGAAATGTTCTGGACCGCGCCCATCCAGAACAGGCCATACGAGCGTCCAAGGCTGAGAAGGCTCGGCAGGCACTCGACCTTAGGCAGGTTCCCCCATTCGTCACCGAGAATGGACACCGGTCGCGGCAGCTTTCCGCCAGCTGCGTCCGCGATGGAATATACGGCGGCATAAAGCTGCTCGAACAGGACCGCCGCGATCGCGTTATAGGGGGAGCCCTCGTCCATCACATGGAGGAACAGCGCGGTCTTCTCGCTCAGGATTCTCATCGGGTCGATATCGTTGCCCGAGGTCATGCGCGCAATCGGCGCTGAAGCGTAAATCCTCAGGTTGACCTTGAGCGTGGAGACGATACTCCTCAGCTCGTTGCCGCCGCTCGAGATGAACTGCGAGGCACGCGAGCGAGCAGGATGCCCCTGCGGCAGTGCGCGGAACAATCTCTTCAGCGGTTCACACGGATCCTCGCCGGCCCCCTCCGTCCCCAGGCATATGATGTGGTAGACCGTCGCGAGGTGCTTGCAACCCCGCGGGCAGCCCCCATCCAGCACGGTCAGAAGGATCGTCGCCGCGAGCAGCGACCGCGCTGATTCCGTCCAGTGGCTCGCCTTCGCATCGCTCTCCCCGGCGATGAGCGTACGGGCGACGGCGTCCGCGGCCTGCTCCGCCCTCGGCAGATCTCCCCCACTCGCGAGTTTATCGACCATCTCCAGGGGATTGAACGTGTCGCTCCTCTCGGGATGCTGGGCATCCAGCAGAAGCACCCGGTACCCGCGGCGCTCCAGCTCGTCGCCCGTCAACTCGATGAGCTCGCTCTTCACGTCGGAAACGATGATGGTCTGCGGGCTAGATTCCCCGTCATCCGCCCCAAACGTAAGCAAGTCGATTGTCGGGATCAACAACGACCTGGATTTTCCAGCGCCCGTTGAGCCGTCGAGAAACATGTGCCGCCTCGGTTCGAACAGATACTTGGAGCCGAACAACGTCTTCTCAAAACCGTACACGAATCCCCTGCTTTTCGGCTGTCCGTGCCCGTCCCAAATCTCCGAGCCCCGGATGGTCTCCGGCCCCGTTTTCACCCGCGCCTCTCCGAGCACGCCTCCATCGGCGGCCCGCTCCTTCGAGGAGACCGATAGCTGCATGAGCAAGAATACCGACAGGAACAGGGCGAATGAGGCTAGGCAGCCCGGGATGCAGCGGGGTGCCACGTTGACCCACCACCAAATGATGCTATCCACACTCAAGGTGAATCCGATCGAGCTCAGCTCGATTGGAAGTCCGAGGATCATGCAATCGAGGGGAATGGCGACAAGGGGTGCAAACCCAGCGGTAAGCAGCACCGCGAAAACCAGTGCCATGACCAGTTTCTCCTTCACGAGAACCACCTACTCTCTCGCACGGGCGAGTAGGTCGTTGACCCAGCCCACCGCGGTTGAAACGATTGAAGTCGCCCGGTTGAGGTTGTTGAGAACAACCGGGTCGGGGCCGTAGGTATTGAGGGCACGGACCGCCTGGTTGAGGTTCGTCCCGATCTTCTTCAACTCGGCCCTGATACCGGCAAGCTCCCCCGTATCGGCGACCTTGACCGGCTTCTCGCCGCAGAGCAGGGCGGCGTCACGCATGAAGGTAGACGCCGGCATATTCATGGCCGCTGCCTTCTTCTCGATCGCTTTACGCTGTGCCTCACTCATTCGCACGTTGACATGCGTATTCATGGATGACATGGCTATCCAATCCGGATGGGACCGATACCGGCCCCATCCCTTCTATTTAATTGACATTGTTTGGAGCATCTGACCGATACGCCCAATCCTCGCCCTCGCCCAGGCGTCAAAGGGGACTCCCGGCAATGTTCCGAGATATATACGGTATGGCCGCCATTGCTCTCTATAGACATCAAGAGCATCGAGCAAGCGCTTCCGTTCCCAATTGAGTTCAGCGGCCGAGAGTAAAGGAAGGTCTCTGTTCTCGGCTCGAGCGAGCTCATCAGACGACAAGCATGGGTTGGGCGCCCGGTACCCACCAATGCAGGGTCCGGGCTCCATAATTAACCGATCTCGGTAAACGTTGCGGCTGGAGCGTTAAACTCAAACTCAACGACGCCGCATGAACCGTAACGATTCTTTGTGATTGATGCAATGACTGGTCGCTTCTTAAGCAACATATTGGCATTGCGCTCTTCGGGTTTATCTCCTTTAATAGACAGCGACATGACGAGATCCGCCGAATACTCGAACATATTGCACCCGCCTATCGCCTGAAGCCCGGTAGTCTGCTTGTCATAGTTCATTCTATTGATCGATGAGATTGCAAACAGCGGGCAATGCACCTCATCCACGATTCTACGAAGCTCGGATGCAACGAGCTTTAGACCGATGCGCTCATCCGCAATACGCAGCTCCTGCGGCAAAGTGACGATTTGCGCATAATCGACGATAACCAGCGGCGGCTCTCCATATTTATCGGCCACTTCTTCAATCGCTTTGCGCATTCCGGCATTTTTAATTTCGCCCGAAATAATAAACATTCGTTCGGCAATACTGCGCGCATAGATATCGACCGTACTGTCGAATAGCTCGCGTTTTGCTGCGGGCATGTCACCGCTGTACATATCATCGTAAGTTAGCTCGCCGCCAGAAATACGCGTCAAGCTCTTCGCAAGCATGCTCGCACGGGCGAGCTCGCCCTCAAAGATCACAACAGGATGGCCCGCAATGGCCCAGCTATCACCGAGCTGGTGCATAAAAGTGGTCTTGCCTGTGCCAGGTCCGCCCGGAACGATGCAAAGGTACTGACGAATGCCGCCAAGAATTGCATCCAACGCACTATGCTCGATATGGCCGAGCGGATTATTCCTTAAGATGTCAAGAACGGTTTCATTGAGGCCGTGGCTCATGGAGTTTACAGACGGCACGGTTCGCTCACCTCCAGCTCGCGGAGATACGCAAAGAAACTCGACTCAAGGATGTAGACGCGACGATGCAACGCAATTGCGCGCCCGCTCTCTTTCATAAGCTTTGACGCCGTAACCGGGCTGAGACCGGTTATCTTACACACTTCCGCAATGCCCAAAAGGCGCTCGCGGCCTAAACTCTGATTTACAGAGACCGCAGGTGAAGCCTGTACGGCAGCGTACGGCTCGTTTGATTCAACCGGCATGGTAGAATCCTTTCTGGCTGGCTCGCCCCTCCCCTCTGGTCTGCAAACTTTGATGGGAAGGGCGGGCGGCTTTTTATTTATTGACCGAAAACGAAATACCTCCTTTCGACCTAGCTGGTCAGGCTTTTGCGCTACACCATTATACTATTTCATACGTATATTCGACTATTTTATCTCATCCAATTTCTAAACCTCTTTCTAACGTCATGGCTTTTTTCGTCTAACTGAATTACAATCATGTACAGAGATTGGAGTTATCATGGGTCGTTTACCATTATCCGGAAGCAAGATGAAAAAAATTAAATACGGAACAACTGTTCAGGAGACCACGCCCGGGAGAATCGACGAGCTGCGCCGTAAAAACCCCGAATCGATCAGGAGCACCGGCGAGGCAATTGACTACCTGTGCAATTTGCTTACAGGGCTTACTCCCCGATTCGCAAAAGTCCTGGAAGACGCTTGTGCCAAGGAGATCCAGCTCATCACCAACGAGATGAGAGCCCTTCCCATCGACGGGACTGAAGAGCTGACGTTTAGCACTAAAGAGTTGGAACGTGAACAGTTCCAGCGCCTCTACGACCATCTTTCTCTCTACTATGAGGAGGCAGAAGAGCCCCAGGGCATGAGGCGCGTCAATCTTCTGGGCGGCGACTACGCAGTTTTTCCCTCCTCATGGACGCTTCTGGAGCCGGGAGATTGCGCAGAATCGTGCAGCCAGGTCGGAGTTATTGAAATTCGCGGTGGCTCCAAGTACGATGCCCCCCATTTTGTTTTCTTCCACAATGGCGACTATAACCAAAGGGACAAATTACAGCGCGCAACTAAACTCTGGCCCCGCATGAACGATGTTATCCGCGATGAGGTCAAACTGGTCACGGATGACGAGGGGCACTACCTTAATATGGACGAACACCTAGCCGCCCCCATCATTTGCTATTTCAATCTTCTGGATGCCAGCTACTATCAATCAATGGAACTGGAGCCGCCATATGGCGCAATGATCTACCGAAGCAATGTCGCTTAAGAAGAGGCCCGAACGGGCCTCTTTTTTTTAGCTTTTCAGCAGATTGTCCAATACCGACGCAGCCTTCTGGTCATTTGCCTCGATAAAGTGACTATAGATGGACAGGGTCGTCGACGGACTAGCATGGCCCAGGCGCGCTTGGATCGTCTTGATATCTGCATTGGCCCCAACGAGCAGAGTCGCCTGCGTGTGTCTCAGCTCATGAGGCTTCAGTCCGCTGTAGCCCGTATAGCGTGTGCGAGCGACGCCGTCGCTCCCAACGACCTCCCTGCTCTCTTCAAAAGAACCGAAGCCGTTTTTCGCAGCAAACAGCCTAAACGCCCTCGAATAGTTATGTCCGTCCATCCGGGTCACAAAGGCCCGTTTGCCGTTAGCGGCATCGACGACCCCAATGGAATGGACAATCGGCGTTTCTCCAGTCTGCCCCACTGCAAAGGAATCGAACTCACTCCGTTGAATGGCTTTCCATCTGTCCAGATAATCGGCAAGCTCATTTCCAACCGAGATCTTACGCCTGCTCATCTTTGATTTAGGCGGCCTCAGCGTCCTGTCATTCGTATATTGCTTTACTATCCTCAGCGTCCTGGCGTCAGGGTCATAATCCTCCCATGAAAGGCCCAGGGCTTCCCCCTTCCTCAAGCCACAGAGAAGCAGAAGCATTGTGCATGTGACAAAGGGAGACGGCTTCTCTTCCAAAAGAATTGCAAGCAGCCTTGCCGCTTCTTCAGCGCTTAACGCCTTGCGAGCCTCGACATTCTGTTTGGGCAGCTTCACTCCCCTGCAAGGGTTCTTGCCCACAAGGTCGTTATCGACGGCATCCTCCATTATCTGTTTGAGCTTGATGTGGATACGGCGAATTTCACTCTCGCTAAATCGGCCGTCTTTTCTAGCCTTGGTATATGCGACGCGAATGTCATCAGATTTAAGCCGATCGAGATCGGGATTACCGAACAACTCGCGTATGTGACGAATATCCAAACCTTCACGCTCATAAGCAAGAGGTGATCCCATGGTCGACTCCCTGTTCGCGTGAAACCTGTCGGCATAATCCGATAGGCCCAGAGGACCATTGTCCCGGTTGGAAGCGCCCTCAAGCTCGGCTCTATAGGCCTCCAGCGCCTTGGCGACTTCACTCGGCCAGTTTTTCGGGTTCTTGCTTCTGCAGTGAACCCTGCGTGACGGACTACGGCGGTACCGTCCTGTCTCAGGATCCTTTCCCAGAGAAAAGTAGATCCGATAGATCCCCTTGCTCCTGTCGATACACTCCGATGTTCCACGAGCGGTCTTTTTTATCGTGCCCTGCAATTGCATCCCTCATTTAGTTTTCGATTAGGCTAGGGGGCGTAGCTTTAAAGGCTACGCCCCCTAGCCTAATCGAAGTTTTTCACACTTTCAAGTCCAGTTAAGAGTGAAAAGAGTGGGAAATTTGATTCTAATAGCTAACTCGATATTTGCTAATTACCTATATTTACCTGCAATTCTTTTAAATTCAGTGAAATTGGTCTCATCTCGTCAAATGCCGAATTCACGTACTCGTAAAGCGGGGGTCACCGGTTCGAGCCCGGTCGCTGGCTCCATCGCACAAGACAGCCGCCTTCGGGCGGCTTTTTTGTTGCCGATTTTGAGTGCGCGTGCCAATCCACGCATCGCAACAGCGTCAGCTCCCCTATTCAAAAACAGAAACCCCGTTAATCGTGATTCCCCTAGGGAAAACACGATTAACGGGGTCGTAGCGTGCTTCCCTTAGGGAAAACACGCCATCAGACGAACGGCTCAGTCGGGCAGTTCGCTACTCCTCCCAGTAGGCGTCTGCAAGCAGCTTAAAGCAGATCTTCTTGACCGGCTGCGCGCCATCGCCCGGGAACTCGAGCGTGGGCATGTGAGGCTCGCCGGCAACAAACAGCGCAAACTTGTCGTCGGCAAGATCGCCGGCGATCGAGGCGTCGGAATCGACCAGATCGTAGTCGTCCTTCTCGTCAAACTCCTGGACCAGCGTCAGGCTGCCCGTGGCGACCTTAAAGGCCTCGCGACCCTCGACGTCGATCTGCAGGTCGTGATAGCGCTGATGCGTCTCATAGTGAGCCTCGGCCTCGGGACGCGTCATGGGAGCCATGACGTTCGCAAAGACCTTGTCGCCCAGAATCGGATGGCTGCCGACCTCGAGCTCCGCCGGGTCGTTCTCCTCGAGCCAGTCGATCAGCACGTCGAGGCCCTTAAGCATTCCGCGATACTCCTCGATATCGCCCAATGCACCGTAAATCATCTAAATCCCCTCTCGGATCGTTTCTTTGGCGGCTACTCGGCAAACGCGTTACCGACGCTGTTGCCACCCACATACGTCTCGACCAGGGTAAGGTCGGGATTGAACACGACAAAATCGGCATCGCGGCCAGGCATAATGCTGCCACATTTATCCTCGACGTGAGCAGAGCGCGCGGGCACCTCGGTCGCCATGCGAATTGCGATATCGGCGCTCGCGAGACCCCAGTCGACAATGTTCTTGACACCCTGTGCGAGCGTGAGCACCGAGCCGGCGATAGCAGAGCCATCGGCAAGCCAGCAAAGGTTGTCCTTCATAATGACATCCATGCCACCGCTGGTGTACTTGCCCTCGGGCATGCCGCCGCAACCCAGGCAGTCGGTGATCAGCACTGTGTGCTGCCAGCCCTTGGCCTGCAGCAGCGCCTTAATAGCAGCAGGGTTCACGTGTTTGCCGTCGCAAATGATCTCGGCATAGGTGTTGGGCGTGGTCATAGCGGCCCCGACGACACCGGGCTCACGGTGATGCAGACCGCGCTGGCCGTTGTAGGTATGCGTAAAGCAGCTGGCGCCAGCATTGATGGCGGCAGCACACTCATCATAGGTGGCATCAGAGTGGCCGATGCAGGTCACGACGCCCCTTGCGCTCAGAGCCGCGGCGTAAGCGGCGGCGCCGTCACGCTCGGCCGCCATAGCGCTCTTGACGATTCGACCGCCGGCGGCCTCCTGCCACTCGTCAAAAACTTTCTCGGACGGGCCGATCAGATAAGCAGGGTTCTGGGCGCCCACATGCTTCATGGTAAAGAACGGACCCTCCAGGTAGATGCCCTGAATACGAGCACCGCAGAACTCAGGTCCGCGCTCCTCGTCCGCCTGTGCAATGGCAGCGCAGGCGTCCTTGATCTGCTCCACGCCGTCGGTAAAGGTCGTAGGCAGCCAGCTGGTGGTACCACGACGAGCGAGCTCGGTCGAGCTGATGTTGATACCCTCGGCATCATTATCGGTCGTGGCATGGTTATAGAAGCCATGAATGTGGGTGTCCACCATGCCCGGCGCAATCCATGTACCCGAATAATCTTTGATCTCACAAGCGGGCTCATCGGCCTGCCAAGCGCCAAAGACGCCATCTTCGACCATGAGGTAGCCGCCCAGCTGCGGCCCCGCCGGCAAAAAGAACTTGTCGGCCTTGATAGCATACGTGCTCATCTATGCTCCCGTACCCGCAGTGCGTTTTAGGGCGGATCAAAAACCACTGCATTGTTAATTCGAGCGATTGTTCGTTGCCTTCTACCGCTTGGCGCATTTTGCACCCGCCGCAAAACACACCAAGCCGTTTATACCCAATAACTCTAGACTGCGCGGTTGTGGTAGACCTTGTATTTAAACTGGTCGGCGCGCGCAACCGAACGCGTATACTCGATAACCTCGTTGTTCATGTCATATGTGGTACGAATCAAATCCAGGACCGGTGCGCCTTCGGCAATCTCGAGCAGACGGGCGTCGGAATGGCGGGCGATACTCGCGTAGAATTCTTCCTCTGCCACGCGAACTTTCTCGTGAAAGTCCTGCTCGATCATGTCGTACAGCGATTTGTTCTCGATCATGGGGCGCTTAAGCGCAAAGAACTTGCGACTCGGCAGATATGTACACTCAATCATCAGCGGCACACAATCGGCAATACGCAGGCGCTTGATCTTGTACAGACGCTCGCCAAGACGCGCGTTCATCTCTACGGCAATATTCTTGTCGGCCTCGACCTCGGTAAACTCAAGAATCGTCGTCTTGGGCACACGGCCGATCGCCTTCATCTGCTCGGTAAAGCTATAGATTTGCGAGAGGTTTGCCGTTTGCAGAGAGCGGTCGCACACCATGGTTCCACGGCCGCGCTGACGAACCACCAGGCCCAGGCGCTCAAGCTCCTGCAGGGCAAGGCGAACCGTCGTACGCGAGAGCCCGTAGCGTTCCGACAGGTCACGCTCTGACGGCAAATAGTCGCCGGGTCGAAGTTCGTGATCGATTTTATCGGTCAGCAAATCGACGAGCTGATCGTACAGAGGCTGTTTGCGCGCTCCCATTGCCATGATGATACCTGCCGGATAAATGACTCGAAATTGGTTGCAACCAGACACCACGTACTATAGCAGTTTTAACGTAATAACAGCAGGTCAACCAGCACATTGCAATATTGTTTACCGGTTAATTGCCCGTGTACTGTAATACCAATCGCACCGCCTCATCAAGTATCGAGGTAGCAAAAAGGGCCGCCCCCGCGGAGCGGGACGACCCTTTGCAAGACACGTACGTCTCTAAGGCTTAGAGAAGCTTCTTGAGCTCCTCGGCAACAGCCTGGACCTGCGTACCGATGATGACCTGGGTAGCACCCTTGTCCATCTTCATAACGCCCAGAGCGCCAGCCTTCTTGCAGGCAGCCTCGTCGACCAGAGCGGAATCGCCGAGCTCGAAGCGAAGGCGAGTAGCGCAGCAGTCAACGGTCTTAACGTTCTCCTTGCCACCGACGGCAGCGAGAACAGCGGCGGCCAGAGCGGCGAACTTGTCGTCGCCAGCAGCGGCGGAAGCGGAGGTTTCCTCGACATCCTCATCCTCGCGACCAGGGGTCATGAGGTTGAACTTGGTGATGGCGAAGCGGAACACGAGGTAGAAGACCAGGAAGGCAGCGATGCCCATCGGGATGATCATCCAGGTGTTGGCAGCAGCCGGGAGGCTAGCGGAGAACAGGAGGTCGGTAGCGCCAGCAGAGAAGCAGAAGCCAGCACGGAAACCAACATAGTAGGTGATGATGGTGAAGATGC
This sequence comes from Collinsella sp. SGI.241, assembly GCF_050312955.1. Lineage (NCBI taxonomy): Bacteria > Bacillati > Actinomycetota > Coriobacteriia > Coriobacteriales > Coriobacteriaceae > Collinsella > Collinsella sp. SGI.241. Next base: position 64,667 of record NZ_JBNPKM010000001.1, on the reverse strand, counting down.
CGTACAGGGCAGCGTACACAACGTAGAGCGGGAAGCACAGGAACATGAAGCCGAACTCGAAGGGCTCGGTGACGCCACAGACGAAGGCGCAGATGGCGGCGGAGACAACCAGGCCGATAGCAGCCTTCTTGTTCTTAGCGGTCTGAACCATAGCCAGGGCAGCGCCCGGGATACCGAACATCATGCAGGGGAAGAAGCCAGACATGTACATGCCGAGGCTCCACTTGACGTCGGCAGAGGTCTCGCCAGCCCAGAAGTGGGTCAGGTCGCCAAGGCCGATGGTGTCGAACCAGAACACGTTGTTCAGAGCATGGTGGAGACCAGTCGGGATGAGCAGGCGGTTGAGGAAGGCGTAGATGCCAGCGCCGATGCCACCCATAGCAGCGATACCCTCGCCCAGAGCGACGAGCGCACCGAAGATGAGGGGCCAAGCGAAGAGCAGGACGACGGAAACGACGATGCAGATGACAGCAGTCATGATGGCGACGCAACGCTTGCCGGAGAAGAAGGCCAGCCAGTCGGGAAGACGGGTGTCCTTGAACTTGTTGTAGCAGGTGCCACCGATGATGGCGGACAGGATACCAATGAAGGAGTTACCAGCGATCTTGGAGAACGCGATGCCCTCGGTAGTGGCGAGCCAAGCGGTCTGGGCGTCGGCATCCATACCACGGATAGTGCCAACAACGGCAGGGTTCAGGAGCTGCTGAATCATCAGGAAGGCGACGAGGCCAGCGAGGCCAGCGGTGCCATCGTGATCGTCGGCAAGGCCGACAGCGGCGCCGACTGCGAACAGCCAGGCCATGTTATCGATAAGAGCGCCGCCTGCCTTGATGAGCAGGAAACCGGCGGTATAGGCAAAACCGGTAGTGTCACCGGCAGCACCCATGACTGCGGGAGCGAGCAGGTAGCCCACGCCCATAAGAATACCTGCGACGGGAAGCGCCGCGACGGGAAGCATCAGCGCTTTGCCGAGCTTCTGGAGGTACTTCATCATATGGTATCTCCTCCAACCTTTCTTTCGTTGTTCACCAACGAGTTCCATGTCCGCGCCTTGTGCATACCGGCTTCTCCGCTTGCCGGCATTGGCGCGCAAACTTAGACAACCCAGTCCCTATTTGGGGTTGCTGGTATGTACGGTAGCACACACTCAATTCAAACATCCACCACATTTCGTTCAAATTACTATTTCGTTGCCAAACGGTTATTTTTGGCCCGTAAACGGTAATTTACGCAGGTAGAAGTGCTGCGTTTCTTTCATTACCAAACTAATTCTTAGCAATTTCCATTCGATTTCGAATCAAAATTGGTTACTACCAGATGAACAGTGGTACCACATTGTTACTACCAGTTTGGCCGAAATCGTTTTCACTTTACATGAATAAAGTCTCCAAGAATTTGTATATTAAACCCCTCCTACTCTCTCTTCCCCGCCCTTTCCTCCAACGCAAAAAGCCCCCTAGAACGATGTCCGTTCTAGGGGGCTTCATCAGACATTTCGGCTTCGTACTCGAAGGCTCAGGTAATCTTTACGCAAACAGGCCGTAGATGCTGATATTGGCCTTGGCGTAGAGGCCGTTGGCGTACTCGGTCCACTTGGAGCTGGCGCTCGAAGCCTGCGAAGAGTACTGCTGGTAGGCGGTGTAATAGGCGGTCATGGCCTGCTTATAGGTAGCGCTATCGGCCGTAAAGGCATCGTCGGCAAAAGCCTTAGCGTAGGTGCTATCGGCGTCCTTCCAGGTACCCTTCTTGCTATCCCACTCGTCACCGGCAAGGTTGATGATGTAGTCGGCGTAGTCCTTGCTCGCGGTGTCCTCGTTGCCGTCAGAAGGCTCGGTCGGAGCGATCGGCATGCTTGCGGAGCTATCGCCCACCTTCTTCTTGTAGAGCTTCTGCAGCGTCGCGGACTGGCGGACAATCTGCTTGGCCTGGTCCTTGGACACGCCATACTGCGTGGCCATGGTCTTGTAGTCCGAAGTGCCGATAGAATCCTCGGCGTACTCCTTCATCTCCTTAGAAGAGACGGTGATGCCCTCGTCCTCGGCGGCGTCGAGCAGAATCTTGTTGCGCACGTAGGACAGGATAACGTCGGCAGAGGGAGCGGTGTAGTTGCCATCGCTATCCTTGACGGTATCAAGGCTGTACTGGCTCTCGATGGCCTCGCGCGCGGTGATGTCGCTCTTCTTGCCGTTGTAGCTGTAGCTTGCCACGGTCGAATCGAGCTGGTCCTCGGTGAGGGTCGCCGAGCCGACGCCCTTGCCGCCAAAACCACCGTTGCCGATAAAGAAGCCGACCACAGCAGCGATCACGATGGCGACCACAAAGGCGGCAATCATCGTCTTCTTGTGCTTGGATGCGCTGTCGTCCACGTCGGAGTCATCGTCCTCGTCCTGCTCCTCAGGCATGAGGTTCTCGTCGGCGGCATCCGCGGTAATCTGAGCCTCCAGGCGGGCGTCCTCCTCCTCGGCGGTCGTGCCGGCAGCAATGTGCTCGGCAGACGTACCTGCGACCAGATCGATCTTCTCGTCCTCGTCACCGTCGGGGCCTTCGCCGCGCTCGATGATCTGGATGCCGTCGATCTCGTCCTTTTCGTCCTTCTTTTGAATCAGACCCATATCAGTTACTCCTTGTTAAGAAACATAGTCCTCAATAGAATACGCCCGACAGAGCGCCGGGCGTATTCATTCTCAGGTTATCCGCAAACGTATAAGTACCGCTTAGGCGTTTGAAGCCGTATCCCCTTAGGCAAGATGCGCGATAACGGCATCGGCAAAGGCCTGCGTGCCCACGGCGCCCTCAATGGAGCCGGTCTGGGCACGACGCACGTCACCGGTAACCTGCTCGCCCTCGTCGAGCGTGGCAGATACGGCGGCGCGAATGTGATTGGCAGCATCGTTCTCGCCCAGGTGATCGAGCATCATGGCGGCAGACAGAATCTCGGCCGTGGGGTTAGCGATATCCTGGCCAGCGATATCGGGCGCGGAGCCATGCGTGGCCTCAAAGATGGCGCAGTCGGCTCCGATATTGGAGCCGGGGGCCATGCCAAGGCCGCCCACAAGACCGGCGCACAAGTCGCTGACGATATCGCCATACAAATTGGGCAGGACTAGAACATCGAAGTCGTTGGGGTTCTGAACCAGACCCATGCAGGTGGCGTCGACGATCTTGTCGTTGAACTCGATATCGGGATAGTTGGCAGCCACCTCGCGAGCCACGCGCAGGAACAGGCCGTCAGTCGCCTTCATGATGTTGGCCTTATGCACGGCCGTCACCTTTTTGCGGCCGCAGCGGCGAGCATACTCAAAGGCGTACTCCACAATACGGCGGCTCTTGGCGATGGAGATGGGCTTGATCGAGATGGCGGAATCCGCGGCGAAGGTTTTCTGACCCGAGCGCTCGACAAGCTGTGAAAGCTCCTCGACCTCGGCAGCGCCTTCGTCGAACTCAATACCAGCGTAGAGGTCCTCGGTGTTCTCGCGCACGATAACCAGGTCGACATCGCGGAAGCGCGAGCCATCGCCCGGTTGCGACAGGCAGGGGCGCACGCAGGCGTACAGATCGAAGTGCTTACGCAGGGCAACGTTGACGCTGCGGAACCCCGTACCGACCGGCGTGGTGATGGGGCCCTTGATGGCAACTTTGGTCTGGGCGACGGCATCGAGCACATGCTGGGGCAGCGGCGTGCCAAACTCGTCCATGACGCCGGCACCGGCCTCCTGGACGTTCCAATTGATCTGGACACCGGCGGCCTCGACCACGCGGCGCATGGCCTGCGTAATCTCGGGACCGATCCCGTCACCGGGAATCAGGACTACATCGTGCGCCATAATCTGTTACTCCTCGTCTTCGGCGTCGTCAGATTTTTTAACGCTAGCACGCTTCTTCTTTTTGGAGAGATCCAGGCCAAAACGTTTAACAAGCATTTCGCAAATCTCGCTCGAACGGGCCTTGAGATAGCTGCCCTTGCCGTTCTCGGCATCGAACTTAAGGCGCAGCGCAAGCTTCTCGGCGATCTCGGCATCGATCTCGCCTTTGCCAAACTCGTACAGGCAGCCGAGCATATCGCGATACTCGAGGTCACCGTGGTAGCACTGGATGGCCTCGTCCAGGATGGGCCAAGCCTCGCGCGAACGCTCGACGCTCGTGGCACCCCACACGCACAGCAGGCGGAAGGCGGCATAGCGCAGCGTGGAGGAAATCTCGTCAAACAGTGCGGTCTCGGCGCCCTCAAAGGCATCGCCCAGCTGGTCGGGGCAGGTGGTGGCGAGCGCCGCCAGGGCATCGAGGGCCTCCCAGCGAGTCTGAGCCTCGGGCCGGTCGAGCGCCTCGATCAGCGCGGGCACGCAGGGCACGACGCGCTGCGGGTCGCGCTCGGCAAGCAGGTGCAGCACGCGGGCGGCAAACTGGCGGATACGGCGCGTGGGGCAGCCGAGCTCCTGGACCAAGCGGTCGACGGTGTTCTCGTTCTCCTCTGCCAGCTGAAGCTGTGCCAGCTCCTCGTCGGTGAGCTGTTCGTCTTTGTTTTCTGCCATAGTTACCTCTTCTTACTATTTCTTAGTGTGCCTGCCAGCACCCTTGCTGTCATCGGTGACCGAGATGAGCTGTCGGTCAGCCGCGCCATTGTGACGCGCGCGGCGGCGCTCCTCGGCGTCTCCTGCGTCGGCGGCGGCGCGATGAGCCTGGTTGACGTTAAAGACCTCATCGTGCTTGCGCCACGGACCAACGGACTCGCCAAAGCTCATCTTAAGGCCGGCGATAAAGCCGCCAAGCCAGCCGATCGGCGCAAACTGCACCAGCGGGAACAGCGAGAACACCCAGGTCAGCAGGACGACTGCCGCCGCCCCTGCAAAGTTGGCAATCCAGTAGTCGCGCTTGGTGATGACGCGCTTTTCGCACGCCCACTGGCCGCACAAAAAGCCAATGTAGATCGCAAAGAGAAAGAGCACTAGTGCAAGCACCACGAACGTCCAGCTCATGGGCGCTACTCCTCGTGATGGTGGCCGCAGCAGCACTCGTGGCCGTCGTCATGGCCGTGGCCGCCGCAGCACTCGTGGTCCTCGCCATGGTGGTGGCCACAACCGCACTCGTGGTCGTCGCCATGCTCGCCGCAACCACAGCCTTCCTCGTGAGCACCATGCTCCTCGGGACGATACTGCGACCAGTCCAGACCGGCGGCAATGGCGTCGGCCTCCTCCTTATAGAGGACATTGATGGCCTGGGTACCCAGCTTGGCACCACCGATAGCGTCGAGCATGTCATAGAGCGTAAAGGCCACGTCGGCGCCGGGCAGCGCAAGCTCGCGGTCGTCGGCATAGGCGAGCGCCAAGCGCAGGTCCTTGATGAAGTGCTCCACCATAAAACCGGGCTTGTAGTCGCCGTCGAGCGCCTTGGGCGCCAAGCTCTCCATGGCACCGGACTTGCCGGTGCCACCCAGGATCATCTGACGGGTCTTCTCCATATCAAGGCCGCTCAGCTCGGCAAACGCCAGCGCATCGGCCATGCCGACCATGCAGGCGCCCAGCGACACCTGGTTGGCAAGCTTGGCAGCCTGGCCCTTGCCGGCGCCGTCGAAGCAGCAGATGGTTGCCGCAAAGGTGGAAAGGATATCGCGGACCGGGGCAATGTCGTTCTCGGTAGCGCCCACGATAGCCGTAAGCGTGCCGGCGATAGCACCCGACTCGCCGCCGGTGACGGGGCAGTCAAACGCCATGCGGCCGGAAACCTGGGCGGCCTCGGCAATGTCGCGCGCCAGCTCGGGCGAGCTCGTGGTGAGGTCGATCAGGACCGCACCGGGCTTAGTGCACGCGAGCAGACCGTCGCCCGCCAGGTAGAGCTCCTCGACCTCGGAGGGATAGCCCACCATGGTAAAGACGACGTCGGCGTTCGCCGCGGCATCTGCCGGCGTATCGGCCCAGACGGCACCGCGCTCAACAAGCGCTCTAGCCTTGGACTTGGTGCGGTTGTTGACCGTGACGGGATAGCCAGCGTCCAGAATGTGGCCGGCGATAGGGGCACCCATGATTCCGGTGCCGATAAATGCGACAGAGAGCTTGTTTGCCATGAAACCTTTCCTTTTGGGTTGGGTGTTATTACCAGGTTGAATACTCGTTGCCAGCGTTTGGGCTGTGAGTCGAGGGCGATTACGGACGCAGCGCTTGTCTACTGGCCGCGCACGCGGCGGGCGATGCGGTCGGAAAGCGACGCCTTGTCGGTGCGGTTCTTGCCCCAAAACGCGCAGGCCACCATGCCGGGGCCCACGTGCGAGCCGATGGTGGGGCCCACGGAGCTGCGAATGATCGTGACGTCGGCGCAGCCCTCCTCCTTGCGGATGGCGGCTTCGAGCCAGTCACCGTCCTTTTCGGCATCGGCCGTCATGATGGCGATGGGCATGGTGCGATCGGGCACGTAGTTCTCGCGGAACGACTTGAGGATGGACTTGAGCGCCTTCTTGCGGCCGCGGTTGACGCCGATCAGCGACAGCGAGCCGGCAAGGTCGTAGGAGAGCTCGGGCTTGACGTCGAGCTTTGCCGTGAGCTGCGCCGCCGCGGGCGGAATGCGGCCGCCGGCAGCCAGCGCATCGAAGCTCTCGAGCGTAAAGTAGCCGTGCACGTAGGTCTTGGCCTCGTTTGCCCAATCGACCAGCTGCTTGGCAGTCAGTCCCGCCGAACGCTGGCGCACGGCCTCAAGCGCCAGGAGCTCGCCGGTCGCGCAGGGCAGGGCGTTGTCGACCACGTAGAGCTCAAAGTTGGGATACTCGGCGCGCACGGCATCTGCCGCCTGGCACGCAGAGTTGTAGCTCGACGACAGCGCCGAGGTAAAGCACAGGTAAACCGTGGGCGTGCCCTCTTTGGCGCACTCGGTAAAGAACTCGATATAGCGACCGAGCGACACAGCCGAGGTGGACACGCGGGCACCGGCGCGCATACGGTCGTAGAACTCCTTAGGGCTCATGCTCGACCAGATGTCGTCCGTGCGCTCCTTGCCATCGATAATGAAAGGGAAGCCCAAGATATCGACATCGAGGTTCGCGGCGACCTCGGGGTTAAAGTCGCAGCAGGTATCGACGACGATACGGCAACGGTCCGAATGACCGGCGGATGCGGCCTTGTCCATCAAAGCGACTCCTTACGTAAAAAAGGCGGCCACCCGCATGGGATGGCCGCCAACCGTTAACTCATGCAAGTTAACGTATTTTACTCGTCAAGTGTTTCGATGCGGGGCTTGATGATGCCATATCCACCATTCTTACGGTGATACACCACATTGATGAGGCCAGTCGTCGCGTTCTCGAACACGTAGAAGTCGTGGCCGAGCAGATCGGTCTGCACCAGCGCCTGCTCCTCAGTCATCGGGGTGACATCGATGACCTTCTCGCGGACGAGCAGGTCGTCGTCCTCCTCGGGCAGCAGCAGGTCGGCCAGATCCTCGACGCGCTCGACCGGTGCGACATCCGCGGCGCTGGCACCGCCCTGGCGGTTGTCCACAACCTTGGTCTTGAACTTGCGCAGCTGGCGGGTGACCTTATCGGCGGAGAGATCGATGGCGGCATACATATCTGCGCCGTGCTCGGCGACGCGAATCACAGAGCCGCGGGCACGAACCGTGACCTCGACGATTGCCGGGTTGGGGTTCGAGGGGTTCTTCTCATAACGAAGCACGACGTCGACTGTCATGGGCTCGATATCGAAAACCTTGAGCGCCTCGCCGATCTTCTCGTCCACATGCGCACGCAGAGCATCGGTTACCGTCGTCTTGCGTCCAGAAACCTTGATATCCATACGTGGCTCCAATCTGCCTCGGGGACTTACTGTACTGGCTATGTACCCATTGCCGTGCATTTAATCACCCGAATTCCCAAAGGCCCGAATAACGACTGCTTGATACCGCATACCGAAGTCTCGCACTTTTCCGCGGCAAAGTGCGCTATATGAGGGCGTCGGCGGAGTTGGTTTTTCTCCTGGAAATTGCCCTTGAGCTGCTGGTTTTATCAAAATTGAAAAGCCGGGCTCCCCTATGGGGGAGACCCGGCCATGCGTGTTGAAATCGTGAAGAAGCACCTTGTTCAATGTATGGCAGGCGCCACCCCTACCAATAACTAGCTATTGAGCTTGTTGATGTCATCGTCGGTGATGGCGCCCTCCTGGCTAGACGACGGGCTGTCGCCGTTGTTATCGGAGGTGTCGCCATCGGAGGACTCGGTCTCGTTGGACGTGGATTCGGATGCCTGCACATTGGCCCCCGAAACAGTCTTGGCGGTAAGGTCATAGGGCATTTGGCCGTACCAGACGCAGTGGACCGCCTCGAGCGTGCCGTCGACCGTGATGTCGTCGAGGGCATCGCCCACGGCACGGCACAGCTCATCGTTAGAGCTAAGGCCTGCGACGCCAAGCGTGGAGGGCGTCTCGAGCGTGCCGACACAGGAGATCTGGCTCATCAGGCGCGCGAGGTAACCACCGGCCGTGGAATCACAGATCACGTAATCGACCTCGCCCGACTCGAGTGCCTCGAAGCACTCGTTGATGTTGGAGAAGGTCTTTTGGTTGGCCGTGATGCCCTGTTTGGCGAGCGCTTCCTGCGAGGCCGAGAAGGTCTGAACGCCCAGGGTAGCGGTGTTAAGCGTTTCGGTGGAAACGCTCAACGACTCGCCGTCAGTGCTCTTGCCGAATACGGCGGGGGCGTCGTACAGACAGGTGCCAAGCGAGCTGATATCGCCGTCCGTAGAGCTGACGTCGCCAATGAAGATATCGGCCTTTTTATCGCTGAGCGCGGAATCGGCCGAGGACGCATCGACAAAGGCGACCTTGAGACCCATGCGGCATGCGAGGGCGCGAGCGGAATCGACCGCATAGCCCGTGAGGTTTCCGTCGGCATCCTGCATGGCTTGCGGGGCATCGGAAGTATCGAGGGCGACCGTCAGGGTTCCCGGCGTGACCAGGGCATCGTCCGATACCGTGGGGGTAACGGTCTCGCGCTCGATCTGGTCGATCGTGGGCGTCGTGAACGTGGACAGTGGATTGAACGCGCACCCACTCAGGCCCAAAACGGCAATGACCGCCGCGGTCCCAGCACCCAACCGAGCTGCATGCATCAAGCTGCCCCTCACCATGTCCGCTACCCTGCCTTCTGTGTCGTATACGATCCGTGCCCTGCACGGAATATCGGGTTGTTCCCACCAGCTGACCTGGTATTTGACCCCACACTTGCGCACCGGGGCGTTTGCTCGGGAGGCCGCAGCCACCTTCACGACTGGCCCGCTCGCCCGCGAGGCGGTATTGCCCCAAAGAAAGTAGAACGGACGGTGCGGCTTACATCTAGGACGCGCCATGATCGCGCCGCGCGCACGCGGTCGCTTACGTGGATCCCTTTGACCGCGTCTGTCTTGGACTTGGATGGGCGCATTGCCCGTCCGCAACCACAGCCTGGCGGGAACGTAGCGCATTATAGCTAAGTTCAAGCTAAAGTTTAAGGTTAGGTCGTCATTCGCACCGCGAGTACAGATTTCGCAGGTCGGAGCGGACCATTCGTGCCCCCATGAAGCCCGGAGCTCCCCTACGGGGAGCTCCGGGGCACCCATCTCAGGGCGCCGTGGCCAAAAAATGGCAAATATGAGTACTGTTACCAATTTTGTAACAGGCAATTTTGGCCTCTCGGACAGATTTTGCGCTTAGCGTCGCCAATCTGATGCTTAGTTATTCTACATTTGTTTATTATCTTCTTTCTTTACGCCGGCTCCGAGTCCTAAATTCTTTGATTTTGCTGTTACTGATTTAGTGACAGTACTCATATTTGCCATTTTTTGGCCAGGGCATATGATTAACCCCCCTATTTTCGACGCGAATTATACCGGCTTAAGCCCAAAACACGCCCGCAGCGTGTTAAGCAACGCCTCTTGCTTCTTCCTGCGGGCATCGACACGATTCCGGTACCGCTTTCGCATACGCTGGTGGATGCGCCATGCGAGTGCCTCCATTGCCTCCATGTCGCAGAGCATCTCGTTATTGACCGTCGCGACCTCGATTCCCATAGTAATCAAGCCCGTGTTGCGTTTTTCATCATGGACACGTCCCCTTCGAGAGGAATGACCCAGCTCACCGTTGTATTCAAGGTCAAACCGGGCTGCTTCCTGATACGCATCGCAAACTGCATGCGGCATCCCCGAGATTGCCTGCGCGCGGTCATCGAACTCGATCTTGTAGTCGGTCTTAAAGGGACCGCAAGCAAATCCGCCATAGGGAAACGGAAGCGAAAACAGGGCAAGCATGATGCACTCCATGGGTGAGCGCAGGTTTTCCGACAGATAGGGACACAGGCGCAGCAGCTGTTTGGCCACATTCCCCTTGCATGCCGCGAGGTAATCTGTCAGGCGATCGGACGTCAGCACCGGCTCGACTTCAAAGTAGCCCACGTCTGCCGGTTGGTCCTTGTCCTTTGCAAGTCTATTCGCAACAGGCGAGGTATAGGGAGGTAGATACTTCCCGCGATCGCTCAGTGAAATCTTGGAACACAGTTCCTGGGCCAGGGCAAACGCCTGGATACAGCCGACCTCGCGGGCGACGGCAACACAAAGGGCCTCGGGAGATAGGCTGTACACCCCCGGTTCCACCTCTAGAATCGATCCGGCAGGCAACCCGGAACACACGGACCAGCCCACGCCAGGCATGCGGCGGCGCTGCTTCGCCGACCCCACCAGCAGGCACAGATCTTCTTGCACCTCGCCGCTTTTGGCTCCAATTCGCACCAGGTCGGGAAGATAGATGTCCTCGGCCGAGGGAGACGATGCGTACAGCACGCGGCGCTCCTCCTCGGGCTCAAGGTCCTTCCAGCCGATGTAGCCCATCTGCCGGCGCTCGGCGCGCATCATGCGTAGCGCCGAGGCGCCGGTCAGGATTACAGAGGCTGCCAGTTGCTCGCCTGCCGGCTCGACGCGCCGCGCAATCTTCACTGCCACAAAACCACCCCTACCAAACGCGTGCGATAGCGAGGCCATCGACGGCTTTGGCGCCGGCGCGCTTAAGCTCCGCCGAGGCCGCTGCCATTGTCGCGCCCGTGGTAATGACATCGTCGATGAGCAGCAGACGGCAGCCACGTACATCCTCGACCGTCTCGTACATGTCCCGGGCATGTTCCCGGCGCTCGGCGCGACCGAGTTCGCGCTGGTCGCCATGACCGTATTTGACCAAGGCGTCCAGCAATGGCACGCCCGAAAGATCGCAAAACGAGCGCGCGATTGCTTCCATGTGATCAAATCCACGCCGCCGAAACGCCGCCGCAGTCGCGGGCACAAATACCACCGCGTCGGCACCGGACAGCACGCCGCCGTAACGGTCGGGTGCTGCTACCTGGGCATGCAAGGCGGTGTCGTAGAGCAGCTCCGCCAGATACGGTGCCAGACGGCGCTCGCCCGCATCCTTGTATGCCTTGATGATGCGCGGCAACGGATGTGCATAGACAGCGCACGCCAGGCAGCGATCGAGGGCCTTGGCCACCGCCGAAGACGCACCCTCGACCGAGCACTCGGTACACAGCAGGTCTCCAAACGGAGCGCCGCACCTCGTGCAGCTGTGGCGCGGATCGACAAGCGTGAGCGACGCCAGGCACTCCCGACAAATAAGCGCACCGGCACGCTCGCAACCGGCGCATCGCGTGGGCGAAAGAACCTCGAGCGCCTCATGCGCCGCGCGCTCGGCAAACGGTAGCAATTCATCCGCAAACGGCAAGATGCCGGCACTCCGTAAGCGGCTCAAACCATTCAGACAGTTATTTATGACAAAACCCTCCCTGCGCTTGGGCGAAGGGAGGGTTGTCGATTCAGTGCCATGATACCCCGTTGCACTTGGGATCAGACAAGTCGAATCCGCTTGCGGGCGCTATTCGCCGGCAGGCGGTTGCGGTGCGGACGAGGTGTGGGTCGAGCCTTCGCCACCATCCTGGCGCGGCTTGCGGGAACGGCGACGGCGGCGGCGCTTCTGACACTGGTCGGCCGAACCCTCGCCGCTGCGATCCTCACGCGGTTCGCGCTCGTCGCGAGCACCGCCGCGCGAAGCCTTGGCGGCAGCTCCTCCGCCATCGCCGGGGCGACGGCGCGTGACCTTGACTTCACCATCCGAAACCTGATCGGCCACAGAAGGAACCGAGGGTTTCTGCTGCGTGCCCGAGGAATGGCGACGGCGCGGACGCGGCGCGCGCTCCTCCTCGCCACGTGGCCTGCCAGCCTTGTCGGCAGGCGCGTCGGAGGCCGAGGCGCCCTTGGGAGCGGCACCGGCCTCGCGAGCGGCTGCGGCGCGGAAGGCATCCTCGCGCTCCTCGCTCGACAGGTGGCGGCGACGACGGCGCGTGGGGTTCATGCCGCCGCCGCGGTTTTGCTGCTGGGGCTGCTGAGCCTCGCGCTCGCGAGAGGCGTTCTTGCCCGCGGTCTCGCCGTTGTCGACGGACGCCGCGCGCTTGCGGCGACGACGGCCGCCGGCCGCCTCCTCGGCCTCGGGCGCCTCGGCCTTGCCGCGGCCCTTTCCGCGGCCACGACCCTCGCCCTGGCCCTGACTGGCACAAGCATCGGATTCGGCATCGCGACGACGGCGCTTGGGCATCGACGTGCCGGCCAGACGGTCGGCACTCGACAGGCCATCGCCCACGTCGACGCCGTTCTCGCGATCGAGCTCCATGAGCGCCAGGCGCATCTCGGGCGACTCGATGCGCTCGAGCACATCGCGCGTCACGCAGTCGGGGCGGCAGCTGCAGCCCTGCTCGGCGGCCTTCTTTTTGCAGCCCTCCGAGCACGTCATATCGGCCAGGTTGACCTTAAAGACTTTACCGTTCTCCAGGCGCAGCACCAGCTGCTCACGCGGCGTGTCATATTCCTGAATACGCGCCTTGCCGAGCGGCGTATCGATGAGCGTCTTCTTTTTGGGCGCACGGCTCTTAAAGTCCTTGTACGCCTCGAACTCATAGCGCAGGCAGCACATCAGGCGGCCGCACACGCCGCTGATCTTAGACGAATTGAGCGGCAGGTCCTGCTCTTTTGCCATGCGAATCGAGACGGGCTCAAACTGTCCGCCAAAGCGCGTGCAGCAGAGCTCCTGTCCGCATTGGGCATAGCCGCCCACCAAGCGGGTCTCGTCGCGCACGCCAATCTGGCGCATGTCAACGCGAATGTGCAGCGTCGAGGACAGGTCCTTGACGAGCTGACGAAAATCGACGCGCTCCTCGGCCGCAAAGTAGAACACGGCTTTCTCGCCGCCAAACAGGTATTCGACACCCACCGGCTTCATCTCGAGGTCGAGATCTTTGACCAGACGGCGGAAATCGACCATGGCCTCATCGCCCTGGATGGCTAGGTCGTCGGCAAGCTGCAGGTCGATATCGCTCGCCACACGCAGCACGGGCTTGAGCGGCTGACCGATCTCGTCTTGCGGCACCTCGAAGGGATCGGCCGTGACCAGGCCGATCTCGGTTCCGCGCTCGGTGGAGCAAATGGCATAATCGGCCTCGAGGATATCCAGATCCTGCGGGTCAAACCACAGGTCGCGCGAGGCGTAGGTAAACTTAACGGGTACGACTAACGGCATTTCAGTGCCTTCCTGATATCGAACAGCATGACCTCGATGGCCAGCTGGGGAGTAACGTTTCTGGCAATGTTGCGCTCGGCGGTCGCGACCGCCTCGAGCGCCCGGGTGGCACCCGCAACATTCGTCGCGGCGGCAAGCCGCCCGATCGTGTCGCGCACGTCCTCGTTCACAATGTCTGCCGCCTCATCCTGAAGCGTCAGCAGCACGTCGCGCATGAGCGTCCGCGCGCTCGCCAGCGCTTCCATGATACCCGAACGCTCGCGCGCGTTGAGTTCGCGCTTGTTGCGGTCCTCAAGCTGCTTCAATGCTCCACGCGACAGATAATCGGCGTTTTGCTCGAGCACCTTTTCCTGCGTGGACTTGACCTCGGCGAGCGGAGCCTTAACGGCGACGATGAGCGACTTGGCGCGGCTGAGTACATCGGCCTCGTCGGCGGCGATGAGCGAATCGATGGCGCGGATCATCTGGCGGCGAGCATCCTGACGCTCGGCGCTCTTAAGGAACTCGATGCCGCGCGTGGGGCTCCCCGCCACGGCGACCGCCATGCGACAGCGTGCGAGATCCTGGCCCGTCGCGCGGCTCACGGCCTTCGTGGCCACGGCGGGCGACACCAGCCGAAACGGCACGCACTGGCAGCGGCTCACGATGGTGGGCAACATCACGTCTGCCGAGGTGCCCAGCAAGATAAACATAACGCCCTCGGGCGGCTCCTCGAGCGTCTTGAGCAGTGCGTTGGCGGTGTTGGCGCGCAGCTGCTCGGCACGGTCGATGATGTAGACCTTGGCCTTGGCACGGATGGGCGCCAGCGGCACGTCGTCGAGCAGCTCGCGGGTCTGGGCGATGAGGTAGCCCGTGGCGCTCTCGGGCGTGTAATAGTGCACGTCGGGGTGCGTATGGCGGGCGACACGCACACAACTATCGCATGAGCCGCAGCCGTCCTGCTCGCACAGGAAGGCTTGGGCGAGCGCCCAGGCGGCATCGAGCTTGCCGGCACCGGGAGCGCCCAAAAACAGGTAGGCGTGCGATGCGCGGCCGCTGGCGACGGCGTTGGTCAAAAAATCGCGTACGCGCTCTTGGGTGTCGAGCTTGGCCAGCAGGCTTGCCTGAGCGGGGGCCATGTTACTCGGCCTCCTGGGCAAGCGTGGCGGTGACGGCGTCCTGGGAAATGTCGAGACCGTACGCGCGAACCTGCTCGACCGTCTGCGCGAAGACGTCCTCGATGGAAGCGGTGGCGTCGATGAGCTTCACGCGATCTGGCTCCTCGGCGGCAATGGCACTAAATCCCTGGTAAACGCGCTCCTGGAACGCCATGCCCTTGGCCTCCATGCGGTCGACCGCACCACGGGCGGACATGCGCAGCGCCGCCTGCTCGGGCGTGATGTGATAGACGAGCGTGAGCGCCGGGTGCGTCCCCGCGACAGCAAGGTTGTTGGCGTCGCGTACCATCTGGCGATCGAGGCCGTCGGCAAACGCCTGGTAGCAGGTCGTGGAATCATAGAAGCGGTCACACAGGACCACCTTGCCGGCCGCAAGGGCGGGAGCTATGACCTCGTGCACCAGCTGGGCGCGTGCGGCCTCGTAGAGCAGCAGCTCGCAGGTATCCCCCATCGCCGTATTGGCGGGGTCGAGCAGCAGGGCACGGATCTTTTCACTAATGGCGGTACCACCCGGCTCACGCAGGGTCACGACCTGGTAGCCAGCGAGCTCGAGCGCACGGGCCAGCAGGCGCGCCTGCGTGGACTTACCGGCACCATCGACGCCCTCGAGCGTGATAAAGCTATGTTGATCGGGCTCAAAAGCCATGGGCGCAGTCCCTTCCTACAAGGCGCGTAAATGCAGATATATCAACCAAATCATGATACCCCAGGGGCAGGCGCACCCCAAATCCAACCTAGTCATTGGGGACGTTCTTAAATGACTGGTCGTTTAAGAACGTCCCCAATGACTAAAGGTGCCTTTCCAAAGTTGCGGTGAAATAGGGACTGATTGAAGCTCTAAGACCGCCAAACAGCCCCTATTTCACCGCAACTTATGATGGGGAATTTTGGATGCTTGGTATAATCGTCGTATGGCATTGAAATGTGGCGAAAGGAGTGGCAATGTCTCGGTATTGCGCCTCGTGCGGCAAGCTTCTTGCAGATAATGCCAAGTTCTGCACCTCGTGCGGTGCACCCGTTGAGCAAACAGCCGCGAGCGATAGCCAGCCCGCTTTTGAGCAGACCGGGCCCCTTGATACGCCGCAAGCCAAGACGGACGATCCCCTCGCTTATCGCCCCGACCCCGCCGCAAGCCCCGCGGCCGTCGAGACCACGCAGTGCATACCCGTCGCGAGCGGCTCGTCCCAACAGCAGCCGGCTCCCGCATACGCGCCTGCTTCGCCACAGACCCCCGCTCCCAAAAAGATCGGCACCGGGGCGCTTGTCGCCGTTATCGTTGCGCTGGTGGCAATCATCATCGCCCTGGTCATCTTCTTTGTGATCAAACCGTTCGACAACTCCGCCACGCAGACGACTGCCGAGGTTACCAAGCTGCACCACGATGTTGACGATGATGACCTCAAGCCTCTCGGCGACCCCAATAGCCTTTACGACGATGACGATGACGACGAGGACGAGGCTGGCGGCGAAGCAACCCTCTCCGAGCAGAACCTCTACCGTCGCCTGAGCGAATACTACGACCTGCTCGAGGACCTCGATAGCCAGGTCCGCGCCTGCGCGCAGGCCTTCAATGGTAGCTATCTGGAAGAAGATCGCACCACCCGTCAAAATCTCGCCGACGTCGCCGAGCGCACGGAGGAGACCATCGAGCAGTATTACGATATCGTCGAGGACCTGGACGTCCCCATGAGCTCCAAGAACTACCACTCCTGGAAAGACATCATTGCCCTGTATGACGACCTGGATCACCGCATCGACGCGATCTGCGATGCCTGGGAGATCAGTCTAAAGTACGCAAAGCCCTCGGACCATAAGGACGAAATCGTGGCGCCGCTGGCACGCGACAACGAGCCGGGAACCAGCAGCAACAAGTATCGCTTGGACTTTGAGGACCGCTATCCCAGCGCCAAACCCGTCGAGGTGAACTAGCGTTTTGTCGTTCCCGAGCTGGCAGTTAGGGACGTTCCTACACTGCCGGCAGAAAAGGAACGCCCCCAACTGCCGAACTGCCGAACAAAAAACGGGCGAGGATCATGGGACCCTCGCCCGCTTTTGTTTTGGGCAATGTTTCGGCTGCGCCGTTACTTGCTGGCGGCCGCCTTCTTTGTGGTCGTCTTTTTCGCGGCAGCCTTCTTGGCAGTCATCTTTTTCGCCGTGGTCTTCTTCGCCGTGGTCTTCTTCGCCGTACTCGCCTTGGTCGTCGTCTTGCGGCCGCGGGCGGGCTTCTTCTCCTTGGTCGGGCAGTCCATGTTGACGCAGATGCGCCACGGACCGCGCGCCGTGTTGACCACCACGATGGGAGCGCCGCACTCGGGGCAGGTCTCACCCGTCGCCTCGAGCTTACCGCGCGCCGGCAGCGGATAGCTCACGCCGCAATCGTCATAGTTGGTGCAGCGGATAAAGCGCTTGCCGCTCTTCTCGCTCTTGTGCGCAATCAGATCGCCATGGCGTCCGGCCTCGGCACACACCTTGCACTCGCCCACCTTAAGGTCGGGTTCGTAGTTGGTGGGGCACGTGGGGTTCACGCAGATCTCGAAAGCCTTCTGGCGGAACGGCTGGCACTTAATGCGCGGCGCGCCGCATTCGGAGCACACGGCGGCCTCGCCCTCGAGCGGGCTCACCTTGACGCCGCTCGGCACCGGATAGGTCACGTCGCAGTCGGGCCAGCCCATGCAGCCGATAAAGCTGCCGCGGGTCTTGGCGCTCGTCTTCATAACCAGATCCTTGCCGCACTTGGGGCAGGCGCCCACGCGCGCATCGGCCGTGACGGCATCGCTGATGGCGTCGCCCAGCTCCTGCGTATGCTTGAGCAGCTCATCGAGCACGCCGGCCAGCAGCGCGCGCGAGTGCGTCACGACATGCTCTTCGGTATCTTCGCCGCGCTCCACGCGGGTCATGTCGCCGTCGAGCTCGCTGGTCATATCGGGGCTCGTGATGCGCGGGGCAAACTGCGTCAGCGCGTCGATGATGGCAATGCCCAGCTGGCTCGGCTCAACGGGATCGTTTTTGAGGTAGCGCACGGCGTACAGGCGCTCGATGATGCTCGCGCGCGTGGACTTGGTACCCAGGCCGCGCTTCTCCATCTCCTGCACGAGCTTGCCCTGGCTGTAGCGCGCGGGCGGCTCGGTCTGCTTGGCCTCGAGCTTAATGTCGAACACGTCGACCGTATCGCCCTGCTCCAGCGGCGGCATCTGCTCGTCGCGCTTAAGGCCGTACGGATAGGCCTCGCGGAAGCCAGGGGTCACGAGCACGTCGCCCGAGGCCACGAACGGCTCGCCGTTGACGTCGAGCTCGAGCTTGGTGTTCTCGATGGTCGCGGGACCCATAAGCGTCGCCAAGAAGCGGCGAGCGATGAGGTCGTAGAGCTTGCGCTGGCCACCGTCGAGCGTGGACGGATCGCCCTCGCCCGTGGGGTAGATAGGCGGGTGGTCGGTGGTCTCGACCTTGCCGCGCGTGGGCTTCATGGGACCGGCGAGCACCTTTTTGCACACGGGCGCCAGCGCCGGGTTGATCTTTGCCAGGTCACTCACCACGGCGCCCAGATCGAGCGTCGCGGGGTACACGGTGTTGTCGACACGCGGATAGCTGATAAGACCCGCCATGTAGAGGGACTCGGCGATGCGCATGGTGCGTGCGGGCGAGATGCCCTCGGCCGCAGCGGCAGCCTGCAGCGAGGTGGTCGCAAACGGCGTGGGCGGCTGCTGCTTGCGCGAGCGCTTGGTCACCGCGGCAACGGTTGCCGTCTTGGCACCGTCAACGTGACCGTACGCCGTCTCAGCAGCATCCTTGTCGGTAAAGCGCGCCGTCTTGTGCGCGATCTTAAAGCAATCGTCCTCGGTAGCAGCCTGCGCGGCAGCCATGCCGCGAATCTGCCAGTAGTCCTCGGGCACAAACGCCATGCGCTCGCGCTCGCGCTCGACCACCAAGGCGAGCGTCGGGGTCTGCACGCGGCCGGCAGAACGCACGTTGCCAAAGCCGCCAAACTTGGCGAGCGTCAGGTAGCGCGTGAGCACCGCACCCCAAATGAGGTCGATGTGCTGACGGCTCTCGCCGGCATCGGCCAGGTTCTGGTCGAGCGAGACGAGGTTATCAAAGGCCTGCGTGATCTCGGCCTTGGTAAACGAAGAATACTGGGCGCGGGCAACCGGCAAGTCGGGCGCAACCTCGCGCACCTTGTTGAGGGCGTCCGAACCAATCAGCTCGCCCTCGCGATCGAAGTCCGTGGCGATGATGACGCTGTCGGACTTCTTGGCAAGGTTCTTGAGCGAGCGAATGAGTTCTTTCTCGGCCGGCAGCTTGATAACGGGCGCCCAGGTAAGGTAGGGCAGGCTCTCGAGCTTCCAGCCTTTGATGGAGATACCGTCGGCAAGGAACGGTTTGCGCTTGGTGTCATAGGGCGGACGCGCCAGGCCATCGGGTATGTCGGCCGGCAGCATCTCGCCGTCCTCGGTGACCGAATACCAACCCAGCTTTTTATCGAACAGCACGCTGTCGCAAAAATCGGGCGCAAGGATGTGACCGGCAAGGCCGATTGTCACGCACTCCTCGCCCTTCCACTCAAAACGGTAGATGGGGGTGTTGTACACCTTGTCCTTTTTGGGCTTGCCCGTGGAAAGACGCTCGGCAATCTGACGCGCGGCGTCGTTTTTCTCGGCGATGATGAGCTTCAAAAGAGGCTCCTATCTCGTGTGTCTGCGGCTGCGCCCGCACGTACGACGGCCGACTTACGCCCTTGCTTGTTCGATCTGCCCGATGAGCCAATCGCACCAGGCATCCATGCCCTCGCCCTTGCGTGCGCTCACGGCAAACCGCGGCGCCTGCGGATTGAGGTCATCGAGTGTCTTAGTATACCTATCCATGTCAAAATCGAAAGCCGGGGCCACATCGACCTTGTTGAGCAGCTGTGCGCCAGCGTGCTGGAAGATGCCCGGGTACTTAATGGGCTTGTCGTCGCCCTCGGGCACCGAGAGAATCATGATGGACAGGTTCTCGCCCAGGTCAAAGTCGACCGGACAGACCAGATTTCCCACGTTTTCGATAAAGATAACATCGATGTTTTGAAGGCCCACTGCCTGGTCGAACGCGTCAACGGCCTCCATGATCATGTTGCCCTCGAGGTGGCACAGACCGCCCGTGTTGATCTGAATGGCGGGCATGCCGGCTTCCTTCATGGTGATGGCGTCGACATCCGAGGCGATATCGCCCTCGATGACGGCACAGCGCAGGCCGGCTTTGTCGCGCAGGCGCTCGTTGGTGCCCAGAATCGTGGTGGTCTTACCAGAGCCGGGACTCGACAGCACATTGATCACATAGGTGCCTGTCTCTTTGAATCGCTGACGCAGCTGATCTGCCAGGCGCTCATTGCGCGACAGAATCGGCGATGCGATATCAATAGTTTTCTCGGCCATACTCGGCACTCCTTACTTCTACCATTTATACCCCGTCCCCAAATGGCAGGCTGGTTAATTGTCGGGGGTTTCAATCTCGATGCTGGCGATGTCGAGCTCGCGGCCGTGCAGCAGGCGCACGTTGGTGCCGCCACACTGAGGACAGCGGCAATGGAAGCGGTCGTGCTCAAAGACCTCGCGGCAGTCCAGGCACTCGCTTTGTGGATGGACTTCCTCCACGGCAAGCTCGCAGCCGCGCGTGAGCATGTCCTCGTCGCGAAACGTCTCCCACGCAAAGTCGAGCGCCTCACGCACAACTTCGGTCATATCCCCAATGCGCAGCGTTACCAAAACAGCGCGCGAGGCCCCCGCCCCACGCGCCGCGCGAATCACTGTATCGAGTATGCCGTTGACAATGCCAACCTCGTGCATACGGATTTACTCCTCGTCGTCCTCGTCGTCGTTCGAGAACAGATCCAGACGGCTCACAAACAAGCCTTCCTTGCCATCGCGCGCGGTAATGACCACGCGGGCGATGGCGAGCGAAATCTCGTAGAGCGAGAGCAGGGCGCCATACATGAGACCCAGTGTAACGGGCGAGCCGTCGGGCGTAATCACAGCCGAGCCCGCAAGCAGGCCAACATATACGTAACGCCAGGCACCGCGGAAGGCCGCATAGGACACGATATGGAAGACAGAAAGGTAGAAGATGATGAGCGGCAGCTCAAACGCCACGCCAAAGCCGATCATAAAGAGCAGCTCCATGTTGACGTAGTTCTCCAGATCGGGCAGCGCCGTAGCGACGGCCGAGGTTTCGCCGATGAGCCACTCAAAGCCCGCAGGGATGATGATGAAGTAGCAAAAGATTGCACCCAGGAAGAACAGCACCGTCGAGGCGAGCACCGTGGGCACAACCCACTTGCGCTCGTTGGGGCGAAGCGCCGGCAGGAAAAACGCCAGAATCTGCCAAATGATCATAGGCGTGCACATGACAACGGCCATCTTGAGGGCCAGCGAAAAGCGCAGACCAAAGCCGCCGAGCGTGGTGGTGATGTAGAACTTACCGTCCGGCACAAAGGAGCGGATGGGGTCTTCCAGGATGTCGAGCACCACGGGCGTGGCGAAATACAGCACGATGGCGGCGGCAAAGACTGACACGACCACGATGGTCAGGCGACGACGGAGCTCACCCAGATGATCGAAGAGCGGCATGCGCGCAGGTCCGATAGGCATTACTCATCGCCTCCCTTCGGGGCATGGGCGGCAGCGGCGTCGTCCTCGGCCTCGAGCTCGCGAGCGAGCTGGTCGACGACGGCCTTGCGCTTGCGGGGACGACGGGCGTAGAGGTCAGCCGTCGTGGGCTCTGCCGGCTCGGGCTCGGGCTCCGGCTCTGCAGCAGGCTCGGGCTCGACGGCGGCAGCGGCAGACTCGGCGCCCTCAGCCTCACCAGCAGCACCTTCGTCCTCGGCAGCACCCTCACTCGCGGCCTTCTCGGCGGCAAGGCGGGCACGGCGCTCGGCAAAGGTCTCCTTCTTTGCGGGCGCGGCCGTATCGACGGCATCCTCGTCCGCATCGGAATCGTCATCGACGGCAGCCTTCTTGGGCTTGACCGGAGCCGAAGCGGCCTCGCTTACCGGATCGATAATCTCGGACTGAACAACAGCCGTCATCTTTTCCTGCGTCTCGCGGAACTGACGGATGGCACGGCCGATCGTGCGGCCCATCTGCGGGAGCTTATCCGGGCCAAACAGCAAAAAGCCGAAGACCACGATGATCGCGAGCTCACCCTCTCCAATACCAAACACACATACCTCCAAGGCTCGATGTGAGTCGAGCCCGCACCGCGCCATTCGGCCGGAACTCGTCTATTCATTCGGTCAAGTATAGCGCCCGGACGTCAAAACATCCGAGCGCATCACAAACATATACCAAACGGCACGCCCTTTTTGGGGCAGGGCTTATGCCGCCGTAATTGAAATCTCCTGGTCGACACCCAGCAACTGAACCACGCGCATCACCGGGGGCTGCACGTTGACGCAGCCAAACCGCTTGTCGTGATCGGCTGCGTGGTGCGCGGCGCCCACAAGTACGCCAATACCTGTCGAGTCGATATAGCTCACCTGGGCAAAGTCGAGCTCAACGGCCTCGGTGGGCTGCTCGAGCGCCAAGTCGATGGCGTTACGCAAGCTGTCGGCGTTAGAGATATCAATCTCACCGGTCACCCTGATGGTGTAGAGCTCCGGCGTGGGGTTGGTGGAAATACCCAAATCCATATATACGCTCCTTTGCGTATCGAGAGTGCGGATGGTACTGGACGCGGATTTGCGGGGCCCTACGCGTTAGGCGCGCTCGGCACGAGCAAGCTCGGCAGCGACGAGCTTGACGGCCAGCACCAGCACGTCGAGTGCGGCCTCCAGGTCCTCGACCGTGGGATAACTCGGCGCGATGCGGATGTTGGTGTCGCGCGGATCCTTGCCATAAGGCCAGGTGGCACCTGCCGGCGTGAGCTTGACACCCAGGTCGGCGCAAAGCGCTGCGACCTTTTGGGCCGAGCCCTCGGGGCCATCAAAGCTCACAAAGTAGCCGCCGCGGGGATGCGTCCAAGTAGCGCAACCCGTATCGCCCAGGCCCTCAGTGAGCTTGCGCTCGACGGCCTCAAAGCGCGGACGCAAGAACTCGGCATGCTTTTTCATGTGCTCCTTGACCGCCTCGATGGTGGGAAGGAAGCGCACGTGGCGTAGCTGGTTGAGCTTGTCGGCGCTGATAAGACCGGCCTTCAGGCGCTTAGAGAACTCCGCGATGACCGCGGGACTCGCACCGATAAAGCCGATGCCCGCGCCCGGGAAGGTAATCTTGGACGTCGAGGCGAATGCCACCACGCGGTCCTCGGTACCCGCCGCGCGGGCAAGATCGAAGATGTTGGCGAGCTCGTCGGTCTCGTCGTACAGGTCGTGCACGCAGTAGGCGTTGTCCCAAAAGATGCGAAAATCGGGCGCGGCCGTGGGCATCTCGACCAAGCGGCGCACGGTGTCCTCGCTAAAGGTGATGCCCGTGGGGTTGGAATACTTGGGCACGCACCAGATGCCCTTGATGGAGTCGTCGGCGGCAACCAGGCGCTCTACCTCGTCCATGTCGGGGCCGCTGCCGGTCATCGCGACGGGGACGTTCTCGATACCCAGGTCGGCGGTGATGCCAAAATGACGGTCGTAGCCAGGAACCGGGCACAGGAACCTGACCTTCTTACCGTCGTGCGCGGCCTCATAAGCCTCCCAAGGCTCGCTGCCGCACGAGCCGCAGCGCCAGAACATACCGGCGATATCGTGCTCGATCAAAAGGCTCGACGAACCCAGTACGAGCGTCTGATCGGCGGGGCAACCCAGGAACTCCCCCGCCAGCTTGCGTGCCGAGGGGATGCCCTCAAAGCAGCCGTAGTTGGAGCAGTCGACGTTACCGTCGTGCAGATCGGCGTCGGCATTGAGGATATCGAGCATGGGGCGCGAGATGTCCACCTGGGAGGGCGACGGCTTGCCGCGCGCCATGTCGAGCGCCAGGCCCTTGGCCTTGACCTCGGCAACCTCGGCTTTGAGCGCCTCGATGGCGGCATCGAGTTCGGTGGTTTCCATCTTCTGGTAGATCGTCTGCATGGGTGCGACCTTTCGCAAAGCGGGACGTTGCAGTTTGTCTAAGTATAGACCGCTACCGCCGCAACGGTATGAAGCCGTGATAGATTAAGTCCATCGCAATGAATTACGATATCCACCGTATGACCCGTATAGCCGCATGGCACATCCAAGGAGGCAGTATGGAATACGGCTCTTTTCAAGCCGAGGAGTTCGGAGACCTGCAGCGTCTGGTCGACGGCTTGTTTTATGACCGTAAGGCCATTGACCGCCTGGATCTAATCGTTCAGGCGGAGATCTTGGACCTGGCGCCCGATCTCATGGAAATCGTGAATCTTTTGCCGCCCGGCCACTACGACCGCCAATCGCTTTGCGACCAGCTTAACTCGGCCCTTGCCGCCCACGGCTGGGGCGCCGTCTACGGCACCGTGGAATAAAAATGGCAAATAAATGAAATGCCGTTTGTGACAGTGCTCACAAACGGCATTTTTTCACACGAGGGCATCCGGGGCATGTCCGGCCCCGGTTTTCGCGCTCCTACTCGTCCTTGGGCGAAGGATGCTTGCAGACCACGCTCATGTAGATCATGCCCAGCACGGCCGCGGTAACAGAACCGGCAAGAATGGCGGCCTTGGCGGCCAGAACCTCGAACTGGGCCGTCGGGAAGGCGAGGCCGCTGATGAGGATCGACATGGTAAAGCCGATGCCACCCAAAATGCCCACGCCGGCGATCATATGCCAGTTAACGTTATGAGGCAGCTCGCAAGCCTTAAGCTTGACCAGGGCAAACGTCACGCCAAAGATACCGATCGGCTTACCCAGCAGCATGCCAAAGTACACGCCGAGGGTCACCGGGTCGGTAAGCAGCACGCTCATGTCCACGCCCACAAGGCGAACCTGCGCGTTGACAAACGCAAAGATCGGCAGGATCACAAAGTTGACCGGCGTGGAGATCAGGCGCTCCATGCGGATGAGCGGCGGGGTCACACGGTGCATGACACGCTCGACCTTGGTAGTCGAAAGGGTAAAGTCGTGCTGGCCCAGGATGTGCGCCTCGTCGTCGTAACGGTCGTCGAGCAACGGCAGGTACTCGCCTAGCCAATCGGTAAGGCTATCGAGCTTAACACCGCACTTGGCCGGAATGGTGAAGGCCAGGATGACACCGGCAAGCGTGGCGTGCACGCCGCTCTTAAACATGCAAAACCACAGCAGCAGACCAAGCACCGAGTACGGGGCAAGGCGATAATGCTGAGTCTTGTTGAGCCACACAAGTGCGCAGGTCACAACTGCAGCGGCACCCAGCCAAAACGGACTGGGGCTCTGGCCGTAGAAAATGGCGATGGCGGCGATGGAGATGAGGTCGTCGGCGATGGCGAGCGTCGAGAAGAACACGCGCACGCCGTTGGGCACGCGATTGCCCAAAAGCGACAGCACGCCCAGCGCAAAGGCAATATCGGTTGCCATGGGGATGGCCCAACCGTTGCGGGCGCCGGCATGGTTAAAGATCAGGTAGATGCAGGCGGGAACGACGACGCCGCCCACGGCTGCCAGCATGGGAAGCATGGCCTGACGCGGATTCTTGAGCTCGCCGACCGTCATCTCGTACTTAAGCTCAATGCCCACCAACAAAAAGAAGATCGCCATG
The DNA here is from genome assembly GCF_050312955.1 of Collinsella sp. SGI.241. Lineage (NCBI taxonomy): Bacteria > Bacillati > Actinomycetota > Coriobacteriia > Coriobacteriales > Coriobacteriaceae > Collinsella > Collinsella sp. SGI.241. Next base: position 39,299 of record NZ_JBNPKM010000001.1, on the reverse strand, counting down.
AGAAAGTCGTTGACGAAAAGCTCGACGGTGAGGCCAGCCGCAAGGTTGCCCAGACCCACATACAGCGGGGTCTCCAAAAAGTGATGGATAGCCTCGTAGACATCGGTGTTGGCGCAGATAACGGCGGCGATGGCGGCGATGACCATGACGGCGGCGGAAATCGTGCCGTTCTCGGCGATGCGCTCCCAGATGTCATGACGTTCAAAGCGCTTGCGCTCACGAACGTTGAACAGCTGCTCAGTTGCTGCCATGGGCGGCTCCTTTCACGGGAAAGCTCCCGTCTTAAAAAAGCACGGCCCGCCCAAGTGGCGGCACCGCGCTCCAACGTATTACGCTTGCATCTAGCCTACCCTGCACGACAAGCACGCAGGCGTGGCCGAAAAGCGGAACCACAGGTTGAACATTATTTGCCCAACGGTACGGGCGCCCCTGTCCAATAGAGGACGCGGTCCCGCGCACAAAAAACGACCGGAGCGCGGGGCGTCCGCGGTCCGGTCGTAGCAGGTTACAAAACCTAGCAGGCGGCCATGATGGGGGCAGCGACCTGCTTCTTACGGGAGAGGACGCCCGGCATCCAGACGCCGTCGTGCTCGTCGGCAATGCCCAAGCCCTTCTGAGCGGCCTCGGTCTCGCCCTCGAGCAGGACCTGCGAGCCCTCCTCCATGATGTCGGTGATGCACAGGACGATGCCGTCGGCACCCTTCTCGGCGGCGTAGGCGCGCATGGCCTCGCGGATCTCGTCGATCATGCCGAGCGCACGGCTCTTGTCGACGGTCTCGTACTGGCCGATGAGCAGCTTCTTGCCGGCGGGCTCGAACATCTTGATGTCGTTGCCGACCATCTCGGCTGCGGTGAAGGAGCCGGACGGACGGGTGAGGAAGACCTCCATGCCAAACTTGACCGGGTCGACACCCACCTGCTCGCCGAGCTTGGCGGCGACGGCGCGGTCGACATCGGTGGTGGTGGGGCTCTTGAGCATGAGCGTGTCGGTCATCATGGCCGAGAGCAGCAGCTTGGCCTGAACGTCGGAAAGCTCAACGCCGAGCACGCCGGCGAGCTTAGTGACGATGGTGCAGCTGGAACCCCAGGGCAGGCAGATGTAGTGCAGCGGGCCGGCGGTCTCAAAGTCGCCGATGCGGTGATGGTCAACGACGCCAAAGACCGTGGCGTCCTTAAGGCCGGCGACGGACTGGGCGGACTCGTTGTGGTCGGTGAGAACGACAAGCTGGCCGGCCTCGACGGACTCAATCACGCGGGGCTCGGCAATGCCGGCGTCTGCGAGCAGCTTGGCGGACTCTGCCGGAAGCTGACCAAGAGCGCAGACCTCATAGGTGTTGCCGGCATACTCAACCTGATTGAGCAGCTGAGACAGAACGACGGCGCTCATGATGGCGTCGTTATCGGGGTTCTGGTGACCAAAGACAAGAACGTTTGCCATGGGTATCCTCCACTTGGTATGTGTACTTAGACGTAGCTATGGTAGCACGCTGGCAGCTGGCCTTTGGGGACGGAAGGGCCACGGCATATTTTGTGGCAGGCATGGGGGCCAAGGCTGTCCCTTTTGCACCATGTTGGTGCAAAGTAACCTGGCCCCCTTGCACCAGCTATTTACCGGCGGCGCGCAGGGCTACGTAGGCAGAACCGATGATGCCGGCGTCGTTTCCGAGCGAGGCAACCTTAATGGGCGTCTCGCGCGAGGCGGAAAGCGCGTAGCGCTGGAAGTACTCGCGAACCTTATCGAGGTAGACATCGGCCGAGGCGGAGGCGCCGCCGCCGATCAGGAACATCTCGGGATCGACCACGTTGGCAATAAGCGCCAGGGCGCGGCCGAGATAGTCGGCCATGGTATCGGCCGCGGCCAGCGCGAGCTTATCACCCTCGCGGCAGGCTTGGAACACGTCCTTGGAATCGGAGGGGCCGGTGAGCTCGATGGGCTCGACGCCCGCCTTCTTGCACTCGGCAAGGTAGTTGCTCACCACGCCGGTGGCGCTGGAATACTGCTCCAGGTGGCCATGGCCGCCGCAGCCGCAAGTGCGCTCCTCAGCCGGATTCAGGCACATATGGCCAATCTCGCCGCCGGCGCCCACAACACCCGACACCACATCGCCGTTGACGATAACGCCGCCGCCCACGCCGGTACCGATGGTGACCATCACCACATTCTGCACGTCCTTGGCAGAACCGAGCCAAGCCTCGCCCATGGCAGCGGCGTTGGCATCGTTCTCGTACTTAACGACCGCATCGGGGCAGTGCTCCTGAATGGCGATCTTCAACTCGGGCAGGTTAATGGCAATGTTGGCCTTGACCTTGGCATCGCCCGCTGCCGGAATGGGGCACGGAACAGCAAGGCCAATGCCCGCCACAAAGGCGCGCGGAATCTGTGCCTTGGCGACCACCTGGTCGATAGCCTCGGTCACCGCGGCAAAGCCCGCAGCGTCAACGATGGGAGGCGTGGGCACGCTGACCTTCGCAAGCAGGTTGCCATCCCCGTCGAACAGGCCCTCCTTAACCGAAGTGCCGCCGACGTCGATGCCGATGTAGTACTGCTTAGGTTCCATAGGGGCCCGCCTTTCTCGTTTAAACATTGTCTGTATGGTACCGCTCCCAAGGCAAAAACCTACCAAAAAGGGACAGGTTTGTTTTGGTAGGTTTTATCTGAGGAAATGCAGAATACAGGATTCGGTTCGCTGGGTGCTAAATCGGTTCGGCCCCGTCCTCGGACCGATTAGATTTCTCAACACGACATTATTCGAATGTATATTTATTTAGAGCGCTTTTATTTTTAGCGCAAAGCGACTTTTAGTAATATATCTATCGAACTTTTCAATGACTCAATAGGGATACTTAGGTGTTGAGTATACTTTCTTTTATACTCAATCAAGTTGGAAAGGAGGTTCCATGATTCCCAAATACGAGGCGATAGCTGCAGATATTCGTCGAAGTATTGAGGCTGGCGCTCTTAAACCAGGCGACAAGCTTCCCACCGTCGTTGAGTTCTGCGAGCTCTATAGCGTTTCCAAAATCACCGTCAAACGAGCTATCGAGCAAATCACCGAGGAAGGTCTTGTTACCAGCCGTCGTGGATCGGGTACCTACGTTAAGGACACGGCGGGGCTTCCCGGCCAGGCGTTTTTTCAGGGCAAAAACGACCGTGCCCAGGGCTTTTCGTATGAGCACCGCGGGGAGAAGGTGACCTCGGTGGTCTATGATTTCTCGATTGTTAATCCACCAGCGGACATCGCAGCCCAGCTGGGAATTGCCGAGGATGACTTTGCCTATCACATCGTGCGCGTGCGTCAGGCCGATGAGAAGCCCATCGTTATCGAGTACACCTACATGCCCCTCGAGCTGATTCCGGGCCTTAAAAAGAAGGACCTGTACGGATCGGTCTACCGCTTTGTCCGCGAGCAATGTGGGTTGAAGATCTCGAGCTTCCACCGTACCATTCGCGCCGTGGCAGCAACCGAGGAAGAAGCCGAGCGCCTGGACACCAAACCTGGCTCTCCCCTGCTCGAGCTCAACCAGATTGGCTTTTTGGACAGCGGCGCGGCCTTTGAGTATTCGGTCTCGCGCAACGTTGGCGACCGCTTTGAGTTGCACAACGTAACGTTGGCATAGGTTTTTGTAGTCATGCGGGCGCTCGTTTTGAGCTGTTTGTGCAACGCCCGCGCAACACAATGGGGTATGAATATGTCCGATTTGATTAAACTGACGCCGATCTTCCACGAGAAGATCTGGGGCGGCCGCCAGCTCGAAACCGTATTTGGCTACGACATTCCCGATGGACCCATCGGTGAGTGTTGGGCCATCTCGGCCCACCCCAACGGCGACTGCCAGATTGCGGAAGGCCCGTATGCAGGCCACACGCTGTCGTGGCTGTGGGCCGAGCACCGCGAGCTCTTTGGCAGGTGCGAGGGCAAGGAGTTCCCGCTGCTCGTTAAGATTCTGGACGCCAAGGACGACCTTTCGATCCAGATTCATCCCAACGACGAGTACGCCGCCAAGCACGAGAACGGCAGTCTGGGCAAAACCGAGTGCTGGTATGTGCTGGACTGCGAGCCCGGCGCCACGATCATCGTCGGCCAGCGCGCGCATGACCGCGCCGAGGCCGCACAGATGATCGAGGGGGGCCGTTGGGACGACATGCTCAACGTGCTGCCGATCCACAAGGGCGACTTTTTCCAGATTGATTCCGGTACCGTACACGCCATCAAGACCGGCACGCTCATTTTGGAGACGCAGCAGTCAAGCGACGTGACATATCGCCTGTACGACTACGACCGTCCCGGCACCGACGGCAAGCTGCGTCCGCTGCACATTGAGCAGAGCCTCGACTGCATCGACTTTGATGCTCAGGCTCCGACCGACGGCACGGTGGCCGCGCCCGAGGTGAACGGCGTAACCGAGCTCGAGTCTAACTCCTGCTACACCGTCGATCGCGTACGCGTCGACGGCAGCAAGACCTTGGAGCAGCGCTGGCCCTTCATGTGCCTGTCGGTCATCGACGGCAAAGGCTCCGTCTGCGGCGACCCCGTCCACAAGGGAAGCCATCTGCTGGCACCCAGCACCGTCAGCTCCATCGACCTCGAAGGCAAGATGGAACTGATTATCAGCCACCTCTAGGTCGCGCCAACAACCAAAACGCAACAAGGGGCTCTCCCGTCCATGTACGGGAGAGCCCCTACTCGTATCTATATATCAGCCCACCCGGTTCTCCAGATCAAAAAGCGAACGAGCAGAGCGACGTTCGCAAGCTGCAGGCCAAAACGCCACAAGGAAGAGGGCGCGCCGGGGGCTTTGGTCGATCGCGAGTTCCGCACGAGCCGGAGAGCACTTAATGTGCTCTCCGTGCGAGCAGGACTGTCCGAGCAGGCGACCAAAGCCCCCGGCGCGCCCGGTCAACCTCGCAGTTAGGCATTCAGCTTGACGATCGGCGCAAAGCCTTTCATAAGCTTTTTGGTCTGGCCGGTCTTTTCGAATTGGACCTCGATCATGTCTCCAGCGACCGAGATCACGGTACCCGTGCCAAAGGTCTTATGACTCACGGTATCGCCCGCGGCAAAGTCCTGCGACGCGCTGGCGCGATCGACCTTGCGCTCCACTGTTGGGGACACCTTGGACGACGGCTTTTTGGCTCGCGGTGCGCCCGAGCCAAAGGTCGAGGCAACGCGACCGGCGTCGGGCGAGACCCCACGATGGCGCTCGGTCCCGTAGCTGCTGCCGCCAAAGAAATCGTCGAAGCTCGATCCGCCGCGCGAACCGGAACCGCCGGTCGAGCGCGTATGCGAACCAAACACCTTGCCGCCATACATATCCGAACCCATGCCCGAGCCAAAGGTGCCGCGACGGTCGCCGCGTTTCTCCCAGCCCGTGCCCTCAAAACCGGCAGAACCGATACCGCTAAACTCGATATCCTCAAACGGAATCTCGTTGAGAAAGCGCGAACGCGGGTTGGCGGAGGTCGAACCGTAGGTGCGACGCGTGGCCGCATAGGTCAAGAACAGGCGCTTGCGGGCACGCGTGATGGCGACGTAGGCCAGGCGACGCTCCTCCTCGAGCTTGCCCGGATCATCGCTGCCGCCAAAGTCGTGCACGTGCGGAAAGATACCCTCCTCCATGCCGGCCACGAACACCGCCGGAAACTCCAGGCCCTTGGCGGAGTGGATGGTCATCATGGTAATGGCATGCGTCTCGCCGGCCAGGGAATCCAAGTCGGAGCGCAAGGCCAGCCACTCCATGAGTGCCGGCAGCGCCTTACAGGTGAGCGGACCGTAGGTACGCTCGATCTCGCCGGCATGCACGGCACCCGCCGACAGCTCCGTCGGCGCGGCATACGCGTTGCCTGCGATGGCGGCGGCCAGGGCATCCTGCGGAGACAGCGCCGGAGCGGCCAAGCCATCGAGCGGATTGGAGCCCGCGGCGTCACGGGCGCCGACGAGCGCCTCAAACGAGGATGCCGGGACAGATGGCCCCGGTACGGGCGCAGGCGCTCTCACCACGACGGGCTCGGGCTCGGCGCCGGCAGGAACGTCGGCAACACCGGCTGCGCGCAGCTCTTCTAGGCTCTCGAGCGTACCCTCGATATCCTCGTGCGTCTCCTCAAATTCCGCCGCAACGCCCAGAAATTCCTGGATGTTCTCGGCGCGGCTCTCAGATTCCATGGTGCCCTCGGCGCGAAACGCCTGCAGCAGGCCCGTCTTATCGACGATCATCTCGACAACGTCCTTGAGCTCGCCGTCCATGCGGCGGCCCTCGCGCACCAGTGAGACAAAGCTCGACAGGCCGTTGCGCACCTTGGCGCTAAACATGCCGGTTTCGGCGCACGCGATCTCGCAAGCCTGGAAGAACGAGCAACGGTTGTCGCGTGCCAGCTGCTCGATCTTTTGGATTGAGGTGGAGCCAATGCCGCGGCGCGGTGTGTTGATGACGCGCTTGACGCTCATCTCGTCGGCCGGGTTCACGATCATCTTGAGGTAGGCCATGACGTCGCGAATCTCGGCACGGTCGAAGAATCGAGTGCCGCCCACGATCTTGTAGGGCACGCCCGCGCGCAGAAACATATCTTCGAGAATACGCGACTGGGCGTTGGTGCGATAAAACACGGCGATGTCGTCGTAACTCGTGCCTTTGGCATGCAGTTTCTCGATCTCACCGGCAATCCAGCGGCCCTCGTCGCGCTCGTCGCTCGCCTGGAAGGCCTGAATCTTCTCGCCATCGCCCTCGGCCGTAAACAGGCGCTTGTCCTTGCGCTGCGAGTTGTGGCGTACCACGGCGTTGGCGGCGTTTAGGATATGGCCCGTAGAGCGGTAGTTCTGCTCGAGCTTAACGGTCTTGCAGTTTTTAAAGTCCTGCTCAAAGTCCAAGATGTTGGTGATGTCGGCGCCACGCCAGCTGTAAATGGACTGGTCATCGTCGCCCACAACCATGAGGTTTTGGTACTTGGCGGCCAGAAGGTTGGCGATTTCGTACTGGACGTGGTTGGTGTCCTGATACTCGTCGACGCTAATGTAGCGGAAGCGCTCCTGGTACTTGTCGAGCACCTCGGGGCGGGTGCGCAGCAGTTCGAGTGTGCGCACGAGCAAATCGTCGAAGTCCATCGCGTTGGCGGCGCGCAGGCGGCGCTCCAGCTCCAGGTAGACCTGCGCGGCCTTTTTGTCGTTGGGGCTATCGGCGGATTTGAGCATGTCCTCGGGGCCGATCATGGCGTTTTTGGCCGAACTGATCTTGCTGCGAATCATGTTGATGGGGAACTGCTTTTGCTCGATGCCGAGCGCCTGCATAATGTCACGCACCATGCGCTTTGAGTCATCGTCATCGTAGATGGTGAACTGACCGGTGTAACCCAGCAGGTCGGCGTCCTCGCGCAGCATGCGCACGCACATGGCGTGGAAGGTGCACACCCACATGCCGCGGGTACCGCTGGGAATGAGCGCCGTCAGACGCTCGCGCATCTCGGCCGCGGCTTTGTTGGTAAACGTGATGGCAAGAACCTGCCAAGGCTTAACACCCAGGTCGCCGAGCATATGCGCGATGCGGAAGGTCAGGACGCGAGTCTTGCCCGAGCCTGCGCCGGCGAGGACCAGCAACGGGCCCTCGGTGGTCAGGACGGCCTCGCGCTGGGCGGGATTAAGGCTGTCGATGTCGACGAGCGGCTTGACGGGCTTGGGTGCCGGCGCGGGAGCGTCGTAGATGTCGAGCGGAACGAGCTCGGGCTCCGGCGCAGCGGGGGCGGTGTATGCATCGAGCGGCACGGGTTCCGGCGCGGGCGGCACGGGTACCGCGGCGTTCTTTTCCCAGGGCAAGGGCTGGGTCATGGGCGACTCCTCATCTGACGGACGGCGCGCCTGCGGGCGGCGCCATAGTTTGAGCCGTACCAGTATACCGAGCCGCGCGGACACCGATGCAAATCACACCACGACTCCGTGCGCCGCGCTCTGGCCGCCGCGCAGCGTCAACCAAGTTACAGGCCGAGCATAGGCTCCAGAACAAAGAAGTACGCGAGCACCACGATGCCCAGAATAATGCGGTAGACGCCAAAGCACTTAAAGTCGTGACGGCGAACGAAGCCCATGAGCCACTTGATGGCAATAAGCGAAACCACAAAGGCCACGACGCAGCCCACGCCCAGAATGGCAATCTCGTTGGTGCCAAACGTACCGCCCTTAACGAAGTACTTGACCAGCTTGAGCGCGCTCGCGCCAAACATAACGGGAATGGCCAGGAAAAACGTGAACTTGGACGCCACCGAGCGCGTGCAGCCCAGCAACAGGCCGCCGATAATGGTAGAGCCGGAGCGTGATGTGCCCGGAATCAGCGAAAGCACCTGGAAGCAACCGATACCCAATGCGGTCTTCCAGCTCAGGTCCTCGAGCGTGGCGATGGATCCAAAGTCCAAATCCTCGTCATCGTCATTGTCTTCGGCAATATCCGCCGCAGGCGCCGCGAAGTGTGCACCGGCGGGACGCCCACCCGCCACCACAGCACGCGAACCAAACGAATCGGCAAGGACGGCGTTCTCGCGCTTACTCGCACGCCAGTTCTCAATCACGATAAACAACACGCCGTACACGATGAGCGCCAGCGCCACGACAGGAGCGTTATAGAAATGCTCCTCCATCCAGTCGTTGAGCGGCAGACCGATCGCCGCGGCGGGAATACAGCCAAGCACGATCTTGCCCCACAGCACCCAGGTGTCGCGACGACCCTCCTTGCCCTTGCTGGGCGAGAACGGATTTAAGTCGTAGAAGAACAGAACGCAGACGGCCAAAATGGCGCCAAGCTGAATCACGACCAGGAACATATTCCAGAATGTCTCGCTCACATTCATCTTGACGAACTCGTCCACCAAGATCATGTGGCCCGTCGACGAAACGGGCAGCCATTCGGTGATGCCCTCGACCAGGCCCATGAAGGCAGATTTTAGAAGCTCGATGATATCCAAAGGGACCCCCTCGTTTGTCACCCGCCGATAGTTGTTCTGCGGACGGTTGCGGGCGATGTCCCATTATCAACCGTTCGGCCGCGGCCGCGCCCACCCTTACCAAAAATCTCGCCCGTTCACAGAATTGCGAGCGGTCAAACCGAAATCCTTGGGTATAACTGCAACAAGCTAAAGTGTCCGGCGGCCAACACGTCGTCCGATGCACGAGCCCCGCGCCCGTGCGATAGACCAAGGAGGAAACCATGAACGAGGGCTATACCAAGGTATTTGTTTCACTCGACGGTACTGAGCAGCAGGATTTTGTGCTCACACGCGCTATCAAGGTCGCCGCAAACAATGGCGCCAAGCTGATCATCGGTCACGTCATCGATTCCACGGCGCTCGAGAGCGCCGGTTCCTATCCGGTCGATCTGGTCAACGGCCTGGAGGAGGCCTTTAAGAACTCCATCGCCAAGCAGCTCGAAGAGGCCAAGGCTAATCCCAACATTCCCGAGGTCGAAGTCATGATTCGCGCCGGCCGTATTCGCGAGACGCTCAAGGACGAGATGCTCGACGTGGTCAAGCCCGATCTGGTGCTCTGCGGCGCTCGTGGCCTTTCCTCGATCAAGTATGCGCTCCTGGGTTCGATTTCGACATTCCTGCTGCGCAACACCGACTGCGACATTCTGGTCGTGAAGTAGCGTTGCTCCCACCGGCCGCGGGGCCTGCGGGGTTTCCTAAGGGCACGTCCTCGCCGCGTTGCGGCTGCGGGATGTGCCCTTAGGAAACCCCTCCCGGCCCCGCGGCCTTCGCAACCTTACTTCAACGAGTTGGCTGATAAAAAATGGCGTGCCCCCCCAAACGGGGCGGCACGTTTTGTTCGGGGCGGCACGTTTTGTTTGGGTGATTTTTTAGAGCCTCATAGCCATGTTCACGCTCGGGAACATAGCCATCCGCACCACAAGACGGCCCGACTACTCGAAGTATTGAAACTTGTTGGTCGAGAAAGCGAATGTTACGACAAAACCTTCGCCGGAGTCGGATGCCGCGGTGACGTCGATGCCCATCTTGGAACACAGGCGCGCCACCAGGTAGAGGCCGATGCCCGTTGCGCGCTTGGTGGTGCGGCCGTTATCGCCGGTAAAGCCCTTCTCGAACACGCGCGGCAGGTCAGCCGCGCTCACGCCGCAGCCGTTGTCCGCGACGGTAAGCTCGATGCGCTCGTTTGCCAGGCCCTCGTCCAGCAACGCACCCGAAAACACAATCTTCGCGCCGTCCTCACGCGCATATTTAATGCTGTTCTGAATGAGCTGGCCCAGAATAAACTCGAGCCATTTCTCGTCGGTGAACACCTCAAAGTCGAGGTTCTCGCACACCGGAGCCACGTGCGCCGCAATGAGCTCGCGCGCGTTGGCTTTAATCGCGCCCGTCACCAAGCTCTTGAGACCCCAGCGGCGAATTAGGTAGTCGCGCTCTACGACTTCCGAGCGCGCATAGTACAGCGCCTGATCGATATAGCGCTCCACGCGAGCCAGCTCGCGACCCAGGTCATCCACGCGCGACAGGTCGTCTTCGCTGCCGTCCAGGTTTTCTAAAATCAGATGAGCCGCCGCCAGGGGCAGCTTGGCCTCGTGGACCCAGCTCTCGATATAGTCGCGGTAGTCATCGGTCTGGCGCCGGCCTTCCGCCACCTCGTCGCAAGCGGCTTTGCCCACCCGGCGCAAGACCTCATATTCGAGCTCGCCCTCGGCATAGGTCGGGCATTGCACCATCTCCTGCACCCAAGCGGGGCTCCCCAGCTCCTCTGCCGCGCGCTCCAGCTGGCACAGAAAACGACGACGGCGCACGTACTCGATCACGATGCCCAGCATGCCAAAGATAAAGGACACACCGACCGCCACGACCACGATGGATGCCGGGGCGCCGGCGACCGTCAGTACAAAACAGCTCAGCAGCACGCCGCAGGTCCACACGGCAATGGGAAACAGTGCATCTTTAAAGAACTTGGCAAACGACATAACCGGCTCCTAGACCGAATAGCCTTGGCCGCGATGCGTCGTCAAATACCCCTTGATGCCGATTTTTTCGAGCGTGGTGCGCAGGCGGTTGATATTGACGGTGAGCGTATTGTCGTCCACGAAGGCGTCGGAGTCCCACAGGTCCTGCATGATAGCCGAGCGCGAGACAATCTTGCCCGCGCGGCCCAAGAGCAGCGAGAGGATACGCAGCTCGTTTTTGGTGAGCTCGGTACTGTCGCCGGTTGCCGTATTGGTGACCATGGAGCGGGCGAGGTCGAGCTCCAGCCCCTTGTGGACGAGCGTGCTGCGATCGCCCGCCGCCGCGGTGCGGCGCAGCAACGCATTGATGTGCGCCACGAGCACACGGGCGCTGTAAGGCTTGGGAACAAAGTCGTCCGCGCCAAGCGTCATGGCCATGACCTCGTCGATCTCGGTCGTGCGCGACGTGAGGACGATGATAGGAACCTCGGATTCGCGGCGAACCTCGTGGCAGATATGTTGGCCGTCCTTGACGGGAAGCGTGAGGTCGAGCAACACCAGGTCGGGCGCGGCGGCAAGGATATCGCGCGAGACATGCTCAAACGATTCGCAGGCCTCGATTTCAAACCCGGCGCGGGCAAGGATGTCGACAAGCTCACGACGAATGCGCTCGTCGTCCTCAACGACATAGATCAGCGCCATGGATTCCGCTCCCCTCTTGGTTGTCTTGCCCCATTATGACCGCGGAGCCGCAGGTGCGTGCCTCGCGAGGCACCAAGGTGACAGAACTGTTCGCGAACGAAAGCGTTTGGCTCGCCCCTCGCTCGCAACGGGAGCGAGGATCAAATGATTATTAAATCCCCGTCCCAGGAAAATCATTTAGCGGTGGGCACGGAGCTTTTCGTAGCCTTCGGCAAAGAAGGCAACCGTAGCGGCGTCGGACTCGACGGCGTCCGTCTCGGCGGCAGGGACCACGCCGTGCTCGTCACTCACCAGGAACAGCGCGCCCTTGAGCTGCGCGGGAATGTCCACGCGCGTGACCGGGATGCCCTTGGTCTGAGCCAACTGCTCGATAAGCGTCGCCGTGCCACACAGGCACTCGTCCGCCGGTGCCACAAAGACCAGCTCGCCGTCGTTGACGGCGGCGAGCAGCTCGGGCGCCACGCCGGTTTCATCGGCCTCGGAGCGGGCCTCGGCGGAGCGGGCACGCAGCGCCTTGGCCGAAGTATCGGCCAGCGGCTCGTACTCCCCCACCGTCATGGCGGCATTGCCGTTAACGTCGATCACCAGCATGAGCACGCCGTCGCGCGCGGTGTAATCGCCCTCGGCAAGCGACCACTCAACGTGCTGCTTGGCCCAGCTGAGCATATTATGGGTGAGCGGCTCGCCCTGCACCAGGCGCTCGGACAGCGCACGAATGTGACGGTTGAGCATGGGCACCTTTTTGTTGGACATGCGCCAACGGCAGACAAGCGCGGGCTTGTCGAGCGTAAACTTCTCGACCGCCTCCTGATTGGCGCAAAAGTCCTCGTACGCACGCTGGTCCTCGGCATTGCCAAACAGCTCGACATCATCCACAACGGCCATATCCAACCTTTCTCAAAAACATACACCGCACCGTTATACCCAAAAAAGCCGCCCGCACCAACCGGCACGGACGGCAATAGATAGCTTTAGCTCGGGGCGAGCCAATACCGCTGGTGGAGCACAAGCCAGCGAGCCGGACCCAAGTGCCTCAGGTCGCCGCAAAAGAGGAACGACGCGTACTTCTGTACGCGAGCGACGGTTTGAGCGGCGAGATGAGGTGCTTGGGGCTGGCGCAGCGTCGAGCAGTTACGCGGTTTGGTAAAACCGCATAACGATCATTAGTGGCGGAAGTGGCGGGCGCCCGTAAAGACCATAGCAATATTGTGCTCGTTGCAGGCCTGGATGCTCTCGTCGTCGCGCTTGGAGCCGCCGGGCTGGATGATGCAGGTCACGCCGTGCTCAGCAAGCACGTCGACGTTGTCACGGAACGGGAAGAACGCGTCGCTTGCACAGGCAAAGCCGCCCTTCTCCACGCCCTCGCGCTCGCAGAAGTCCTCGGCGCGCTCGCAGGCAAGCAGTGCGGAGTCAACGCGGTTGGGCTGGCCCGGGCCCATGCCAATGCCGGCCTTACCCTTGGAGACCAGGATGGCGTTGGACTTGACGCCCTTGCAGACCTTCCAGGCAAACTCAAGCTCGGCCATCTCGGCATCGGTGGGCTTGCGGTCGGTGGGGAACGTAAAGGTCGCGGGATCCTCGATCACGTGGTCGACCTCCTGCACCAGCATGCCGCCGTCGATGGAGCGCAGCTCCACCTTGGCGCCGTGGTCCACGCCGCCGGTAGCCAGCACGCGCAGATTGGGGCGCTTGGCCATGCGCTCGAGCGCCTCGGCGGTGTAGCTCGGGGCGATGATGACCTCGACGAACTGCTTGTTCTGATCGGCAAAATGCTCAACCAGCTCAAAGGGAACCTCGCGGTTGCAGGCGATGATGCCGCCGAAAGCGCTCTTGGGATCGCAGGCAAAGGCGCGGTCGTAGGCAGCCGTGATGTCCTCGGCAACGGCGGAGCCGCAGGGGTTCTGATGCTTGAGGATCACGCAGGCAGGCTCGTCGAACTCGCGAACCAGGTTCCAAGCGGCATCGGCGTCCAAATAGTTGTTGTAGCTGAGCGGCTTGCCCTGAATCTGCTCGGAGCCCACGAGCGGGAACTGCGAGCTCGCGGAGTTCTCGCAGCCATCGGCAAAGCGGTAGACCGTAGCCTTCTGCTGAGGATTCTCGCCATAGCGCAGGTCGTCGACCTTCTCCAGCGAGACCTCGAGTTTGGCAGAGGTGTCCGCCACGTCGCTTGCCTGGGCAGCAAGCCAACGGGAGATAGCCGTGTCGTAGGCGGCGGTGGTCTGGTAGACCTTCACCTGCAGGCGACGACGGGTGGAAAGCGTGGTGCAGCCACCGGTCTCGCGCATCTCGGCCAGGACGGCATCATAGTCGGCCGGGTCGGAGATGACGGTAACGCTCGCGGCGTTCTTGGCGGCAGAGCGAAGCATGGAGGGGCCACCGATATCGATGTGCTCGATGGCATCCGCGAAGGTGACCTCGGGGTTGGCGACGGTCTTCTCGAACTCGTACAGGTTGACGACGACCAGGTCGATCAGCTTAATGCCGTGCTGAGCTGCCTCCTGCATGTGCTGCTCGGAATCGCGGCGAGCCAGCAGCGCGCCGTGAACCTTGGGGTGCAGCGTCTTGACGCGGCCGTCCATCATCTCGGGATAGCCCGTGAACTCCTCGATGGGGGTTACGGGAACGCCCGCGTCCTCGATGGCACGAGCCGTGCCGCCCGTAGAGATGATCTCGACGCCAAAGTCGTCAACCAGCGTCCGTGCGAAATCGACGACGCCCGTCTTATCGGTAACCGAGATCAACGCGCGTGCGATCTTCACATCAGATCCCATGCAGTCCTCCTGTCTGGTACGCCGCCGTGCTCTGTGAGTCGGTGATACGTCGATCTGCAGCGCTCGCGCAGCGGCATTGAAAATACTGATTCAATGTAGCGCATCGAGCGCATCGATGCACCCCGTAACGGGCGCATGTGCAGAAAAAGCTTGCGAGCGGGGGTTGCAGGAGCGCCACTGGGCACGGTGAGTTGATGGAACACAGGGGCACCATAATTAGATGCCAATGGCATGGTAGAACTGTGCTCGATATGCATCCGCAATAGAAAGAGGCACTATGGTCTCGCGGGTTCTCTACCGACCGTTTGATACCGAAGACTTCGACGCCATCGCGCTGATCTTGCAGCAGCTTTGGCATAACAATTCGGATAACGAAGAGTACAACCGCCTTGAGGCCGCGTGCGATCTTGCCTATTGCCTTTCTTCCTCGACGTTTTCGCAGGTCGCCGTAATCGACGGCCAGGCGCGCGGCATTGCACTCGCACGTGCGGGGCAAAGCAGCGGCGCCACCGTTAAGGAGCATTGGATGGATACCGAACGCGCATTGCTGTCGCAGATGCGTGAGCTGGAGCCCGATGCCTGTGCCGAGTATCTCTCGTTTGTGCGCGCCACCATCCGGACCAACAACCGCCTGCTCGAGAGCAGCCCGCTGCCGCATGACAACGAGGTCACGCTGCTTGCCGTGGATCGCGATGTCCACGGCCTGGGCGTTGGCTCGGTTCTGCTCGATGCCGCGGTCTCGCACCTGTCCTCGCGCGGAGCGTCGAGAGCGCACCTGTATACCGACTCCAACTGCTCGTGGAAGTTCTACGAGCTGCACGGCTTTAAGCGCACGGCCACGCACCGCGCCAACCGCGAAGAGCGCCGCCACGACATGCCGCGCGAAAGCTTCCTCTACGAACTCGACCTGACAGCCTAAAACCGGTAGTCAAGGGAGTGTCCCCAAGTGCCGACATCCGGGGAAGTTCCTAAACTGCCGGCATAAAAAGAACGCCCCTAAGTGCCGTCCGTGGAGCAAGCAGCCCCACTCGAAAACTCACAGGGAAAGCGCATCCCAGAATTCGCCTAAATTGCGGGATGTGGTTTCCGGAAGAGAGCCTCTTGAGAAACTGCATCCCGGTTTGAGCGCATATTCTGGGATGCACTTTCCGAATGGCACGTCTGGCGGAAACTGTGACCCAGAATCGAGGCCCAGAGTGGGATGCGCTTTCCGAAATCATCCCATCGGGAAAGACCATCCCGCTCTGCGCCTAAATAGCGGGATGCGGTTTCCGCGAAAGCTCGCCTTGGGAAAGCCTGCATCGCTTCTGAGCATAAAAATGGGATGGATCTTCCGGCAACAGCCGCCGGGGAAGACCCATCCCATGATTTGCGCTCGCTAGAACGTTCCGCCGCCGCCTCCGCCGACGCCGCCGCCCCCGCCGCCCGAGAAGCCACCACCGCCGCCGCCGCTCGAGCTATCGGAACTCGAAGCCAGCTCACGGATGCTCTCGTGATACACGCCATCGAACGAATCGAGCGGAGACTGGTTTCCGTAGTGATGGTAGTACCACCAGTAGCAGGGGTAATTGTCGTAGAAGCCGTCGGCCTCGCGCACCTCGGGCGGCACGGCCTCGGCAAGCTGACGCAGAACTTCCTTGGAAACGCCCAGCGCCGCACCCATCACCAGAAGTTTATTCCACAGCACCAGATCGCCGGGGACGGCTTCCTTTAGACGCGTGAAGTCCTCGAGCCAATGCTTGAGCGCCTTGCAGCGAGCCGCCACCTCGGCGCCCTCCGGCGTAAGGCGGCGGAACGTAAGGCCCACGCCAATACCCACCAGCACAATCGGCACCGAGATAACCGCGGCGACAATGTTCACCTGTGCGCCGTCGGTAAAGAAGATGGATCCCACGGGAACAAAGGCGATCAGAGTACCAAGAACCAGGCAAAACACCATTGCGACAATGCCGTCCGAGGCAACGTACTCGCTATCGGCCAGTTTGCCCTTAACGGTGCTCTGATAGTCCTTGAGCTTGTCGCCCACGGGCGTAGCGTGCTGCTTAACATAGTGTTGCAGCTCGTCAAACGTGCGCGAGCGATCGCCGTTCTCGTCGGGCTTAGCACCGGCAAAGAAAACCTTGAGCACCATGCGGTCAATGCCCTTGGCCGACCTCCAGCCCGCATCACTCACCGTCACACGATACGTCTGTTCCTCTTTTTCGCGATGGAGCAGGCCCTTCTTGCCCTTGGTCGCGATTGCCTCCTCTAACTTGATCACGCGATCGTCGGTGAGCTTCATGAGCGTGGCGATATATGCCTGATCGGGCACCTCGTTCCAGCTCATGAGGGCCGAAAGCACGGCGGGATGGTCGGCCGAGGGCACGTCGCGGAAGTATTCGTCCTGGAACAGCGGTTTGGGCTTGCGCTTGCGCAACTTGAGCACGACGATTGTGCCGGTAAAGGCCACCGCCGCGACAACGCTAACCACGGCAAGTGCATTGGCGATCATGCGGGCGTGAGCGCGGCGGGCGTTGGCCTCCTCGGCCCACGCCTTCTCCTCGCTCAGAATTGTCGACATGCGTTCCTTGCCCGAGGCGGCGAGCTGCGGCACCCAATCGCTGGGGAAGGCGATGCGCGCCTCGGCGAATTCGCCCTGATGCACGCAGGGTATGGTATAGGTGACCATGGGCTCGTCCGCGTCGAGCGACACGTCGCCCGTGAGCGGACCGTGGCCCCATGCACGGAAGTTATCGCCCTTGACGGCCGCCGTTCCGGCAGCGGCATTTGCGAAGTAAACTTCCATCTCGACGTCATCGGAGTCCGCAGACCAGCCGTCGCCCACAAACTTCCAGTAGAGCTCGGCGGTATCGGACCAGTTCATAACCGCACCGGTCATGGTGTAGCTCACGTAATAGATCGCGCTGTCGCCGCTCTCGTGGGGGCTGAACACCTTGATCTTTACGCCGCCGTCGGACTGCTCAACCGTATAGACGCCGTTGTCGCCTTTGTTTGCATAGTCAACCCTGCTAAACGCGGCATCATCTTCCTCGACGCTCAGCACATCGACACCCGCCGTACTACCCTGCTGGTTGGTGCCCGTATTGATATCCCAATACACGCCGTTGATGTCGTCGTCGAAATCAAACTGGCGTCCCTCGACAACGGTCAGCGACCCATCGGCCTCAACCGTGGCACCGATATAGGTTTGGGTCATGGAATACCCGTCGGCACGTGCAACGGCGGGCAACAGCAGCAGCACGCACGCGACGAGTGCGCAAATGGAAGCAAATCGCGCAAGCAGGCAGCGCTGCCGACAAGCATTGGCAACGGGGGCGTTCATAGGCACATCCTTTGTCTGTAAAACCAACAGCGCCATTGTCCCACGTTTGCGGGTACACATGACGAACATCTAGGCGACCGGAGCGCCAAACGGGATGAAAGTCATGCCTGCCGCCAGCAGCTAATCATTGGGTAGTCATTGGGGACGTTCTTAAATGACTAGTCATGAGGGACACCCTTGGCATGGCCCGCGCCAGCAATAGATGCCACTTCACAGCTCCGTCACAGGTGTAGCAGCTTTGTGTGGGCGCGGCACGCGCTGATTGAGCCGCCAGCCGAGGGGCATAAAGCAGTTGAGCGAAACCGGTTTGCCCCTTTGCCATTCGCTCGAGGATCATGTCCCCCTTTTCCGCGGAAACCCCGGCAGTTGCGAAGAGCTGCCGGGGTTTCTGTTGTCTAAGGTACTGAGTTGATCGACAGGAATCAAAGCACCGAGCCTGCGGCCCACCATACGCAATGCGGGGCCTCGACAACTTGCGGACCACAGTGACGCCTCCCCATCGCGCCCCGCGCTATACTCGTCCGCATGGATATCAACGCACGCAACATAGCAACGCCCGCCGCGAACGCGCCAACAACGCCGCCCGCCTCCGTTCCCGTACCTGTCGTAGGCCGTTTTGCCCCGTCGCCCTCGGGCCGCATGCACCTGGGCAACGTGTTCAGCTGCCTGTGCTCGTGGCTTTCGGCCCGCAGCCAAGGCGGCAGCATCGTGTTGCGCATCGAGGACCTGGACGATCGCTGCAAGCGCCCGGAACTTGCCGCTCAATTGATTGACGACCTGGCCTGGCTAGGGCTTGAATGGGACGAAGGCCCCTACTACCAGCACGATCGTCTGGACCTGTACGAGAGTGCCTTGCGCCGGCTGAATGACGCCGACCTCACCTATCCCTGCTTTTGTACGCGTGCCGAGCTCCACGCCGCGAGCGCGCCGCATGCCAGCGACGGCACGCCCATCTACCGCGGCGCCTGCCGAGGCCTTTCTGCCGAGGAGGCTGCCCGCCGCAGTGCCCTGCGCGCTCCCGCCACGCGCCTGCGCGTGCCCGCCGTCGACGACCTCGCCGGCGACGTGATCGAATTCGTGGACCGTACGTACGGCGCCCAATGCGAGGCACTCGCCACCGAGTGCGGCGACTTTTTGGTGCGCCGCAGCGACGGCGTGTTTGCCTACCAGCTAGCCGTGGTGGTCGACGACGCTGCCATGGGCGTCACCGAGGTCGTGCGCGGATGCGATCTGCTGGGCTCTACGCCCCGCCAAATCTATCTGCAGCATCTGCTGGGACTTCCCACGCCGCACTACGCGCACATTCCGCTGCTCATGTCGCCGGACGGCCGCCGTCTATCCAAGCGCGACCGCGACCTGGACCTGGGCAAACTACGCGCCCGCTTTGGCACACCCGAGGCGCTGCTGGGCTGGCTCGCCGGGCAAACGGGCATCACACCGGACACCACGCCGCGCTCTGCCGAGCAGCTGATCGAGCACTTTAGCTGGAATGTCATCCGCGCGCACCGCGAGAACATCGCTGTAACGGCCGAGTAGCCAAATACCTCGCCCCTACGCAACGTCCCAGGGCTGGAGTTCGTCGCCCAAGCGAACGATGCAGTCGTAGAGCACGGTATGGCGCTCGGCAGGGTTGGCGTCCCGATGAAAATGCCCGTAGTACCAGCGCTTGTAATCCAAGCGGTCTTCCAGCTCATCGAAAAATGCTGTAAGTCGGTCGACGGCGGGGTAATTCCAGCCGGGCGCAGGATAGAGCGTGGGCGAAAGCATGCGCGTAGAGCAGGTGTGGGTGACCACGTAGTCAACCTTCCAGCCCACGCTGTCGAGCTTTGTCCGCGCCTCCTCAAAGCTGCGCTCGTCCGGCAGCTCCTGTGGCCACCAGCTGGAATAGGGAATGCGGTATTCCTTATCCACGCTCGTGGCGCCGCCCATGGTAAAGATCGTTGAGCCGTCGAGCTCAAAAACCTCGCCGCGCGTCAGGCGCCGTATGGGAGAGGTGTCCGACAGGCGTTGCGTTAGCCCACCGTGCCACAGCTCCATGGGACGCTCCGCCCAGTGATCGAAGCGCTCGTGGTTGCCGTCGACGAACAGCACGGTATAGGGGCGCGACTCCAGCCAGGCGATGTCGGCGCATTCCTCGGCAGAGAAATCCCACGGAAAGCCAAAGTCGCCGGCGACAAGCAGATAGTCTTCGCTCGTCAGGCCATCCCCAAGGTCCCAGTCGCGCAGCTTTTGCATGTCGAGGCCGCCGTGAATATCGCCCGTCACATAGACCGTCATCGGATCACCGCTTCCCTGTAAGTCGCTAGACCGCATTCTGCACGATCACTAAGCCAACCGTTCCAGCCCTTCCATCCCTTAGGGCTTACCCCTCGTTCTTCCATCCAAACGGATCAAGCACCCAAAAAATCAGATCGAGCACGCCGCCGGTCATCATAGCGCCGGCAAGGGCCATGCAAAAGCGCAGAGAACCGGCACTTCGGAGCACGTCGAATGGTCCCAGAACAGCCAACAGCGCGACCGCTGCGCCGACCACGCACAGCGCGAGGCACGGCCCCGCGTCCTTGACGCACTTCTTTGCGAGATGCTTGGTGTTATCACTCATGAATATCGGACTCCTTAGAGGGCCGTTGTTTGGGTACATGCCGCCGCGGCAGAGCAGGGCGGCAGGGTAAGTGTCACATGCCGTGCGGACATCAATGGAGAAACCACCTGATCGACCAACCCTTAACGCCGTTTTGCACCGGCACCCCATCCCCCGCTATCGAGGTCTAATACTTTTCCGCGAAGTGAACGTCTGCTTTTGGACCCCTGAAGCATCCACATTTTTCGTCGGCAAAATCGCAGGATTTCAGCATCGAAACCGCAGGAAACGGCACCTCTAAAGTGTCGATGCTTCGGGGGTCAGTTTTAGCTCGTTCACTTCTCGGAAAAGTATTAGACCTCGCTGCTAGCTACCCAGAAGGGCACCTCTTCCTTCCCCACAGCACCCAAAAACTCATCCAACATTAATCTTGGCTCAAGAATCGCTTAATCTATAACCTGCACTATAAAGTTCGACCAAGGGCGGGGCGGCGCCGCGCAACGCAGACCGCTGAACGCAACGCTCGCGCCCGGGCAGATCGCCCGGCGTCGCGCCCATCGAACGAAAGGACAGGTCATGGACGACCTCGAAAAAGTTGAAACCATCCGCACCAAGTGCAACGTGAGCTACACCGATGCCAAGGCCGCGCTCGACACCGCCGACGGCAACGTTTTGGACGCCATCATTTGGCTCGAATCGCAAGGCAAGACCCAGACCACATCGGCGCACGCCGCCACCGAATCCGAGCCGGTCGATGAACCCTCGGCCGAGATGGTCGCCGCGCAGGCAGCCTACGAGAAGTCGAGCGAAAAGACTGACTTTTCCAAGAAGATGGACAGCGTGTGGGAGTACCTCAAAAAGCTCTTCCGCCTGAGCCTGGACACCAAGTTTATCGCCACGCGCCGCGACGCCATCATCCTCAACATCCCCATCCTGATCCCCATCGTCGCCCTGTTTGCCTGGGGCGCCACGATATGGCTCATGCTGATTGGCCTATTCTTTGGCATGCGCTACCGCATCGATAGCGACGGCGACGTGCCCGGCAGCATCAACAACCTTATGAATCACGCCGCCGACGCCGCGGACGACATCAAGCAAAACCTGAACGACGACAAGTAATCGCAGACGGGGGCACACATGGCACAGATCCTGATCGTAGAGGACGAGGAGAAAATCGCCCGCTTTGTGACGCTCGAGCTGGAGCACGAGGGCTACCAGGTGGAGCACGCCGCCGACGGCCGCACCGCCGTGGACTTGGCGCTGGAGCACGACTGCGATCTGATTCTGCTCGATGTGCTGTTGCCGCAGTTCAACGGCATGGAGGTCCTGCGACGTGTCCGCAAGCACAAGGATGTGCCGGTGATTATGGTCACCGCACGCGATGCCGTGATGGACAAGGTGGCCGGGCTCGATGCCGGCGCCGACGACTACTTGACCAAGCCGTTTGCGATTGAGGAGCTGTTCGCACGGATTCGCGTGGCGCTGAAGCGCGCGGAGGCCGTGCGGACGGCTTCGGGCGTTGGCGGCGCCGGCGCTGGGGCGGGCATGGCGGGCGGCGCGGGCGGCGACGCCGCTGCGGTGCCCCCGGTCAGCGAGTCGACCAAGGCTTCCGTCGCGCCCTCCCCCGCCGCGCTCACCGTGGGTTCGGTCGTGCTCGACCCCGACCGCCGCGAAGTCACGGTCGGCGGCTCGCCCATCGCGCTCACGGCCCGCGAGTTCGACGTTCTCGCCCTGCTTATGACACATGCCGAAACCGTGCTCACACGCGAGCGCATCGCGCACGAGGCGCTGGGCTACGAATACGTGGGCGACACCAACAACGTCGACGTGCACATCGCGCACCTGCGTGCCAAGATCGAGGACGCCGGCGGCGCCCGCATCATCCAGACCGTGCGCGGGGTGGGCTATGTCTGCCGTGCGTAACGCCGAGGCCAAGCGTGTCACCTCCATCGCCCGCGCCATCAACTGGAGCTATATATGGCGCCGCCTGATGAGCTACGTCTGGCTCGATCTGCTGCTGGTGGTGATTGCGGCGGCGATCCTCGTCTATGGATACAACCAGACGCTGCCCGACGGTGCGTTTACCGCAGGATGGATCCCCAGCGCCGCCGTTCACGGCATGTCGCTGAAGCCCGCGCGCGACTGGGACCTGACAACGCTCACCTATACCGTCGAACTTGCTACCACCAAGACTTTCCCTCTCGCGCAGGACCTCGTCGCGCTATGGCCTCTCTACCTTGTCGTTGTGGGTTGGCAGGTCATCAGCGTGCTCAACATGCTCGGCGGCGCAAGGCACGTGCGTCGCACCATGGCACCGCTCAACGACTTGGCCCTGCGCGTGGACGAACTCGGCCGCATGCAACTCTCCGGCGGCAAAATGGAAACGCTGGAACAGGCCATCGAGCGTGCAAGCGTCGACTCGCCAAGCGTCACCACCGGCGACGCCGACCTGGCAAGCATCGAGGTCGCGCTCAACCGGCTGCTGCGCCAGATGCAAGAGGCCAAGCTGCAGCAGATGCGCTTTGTCAACGATGCAAGCCACGAGCTGCGCACGCCCATCGCGGTGATTCAGGGCTACGTAAACATGCTCGACCGCTGGGGCAAAGACGACCCAGCCGTGCTGGCAGAGTCCATCGCATCCCTCAAGGCCGAAAGCGAGCATATGCAGGAGCTCGTGGAGCAGCTGCTGTTTTTGGCACGCGGCGATGCCGGGCGCACGGTCCTGCGGCGTGCGCATACCAACCTGGCCGCACTGGTCGGCGAGGTGTGCGAGGAATCGCAGATGATCGACGCCGCGCACACGTATCGGCTGGCTTTTGACGCTGCATTTGCCAACGATCCGCGCTGCGACGCACCTGTCGACGTGGCGCTTGTGAAGCAGGCTCTGCGCGTGATCGTGCAGAACGCAGCCAAGTATTCGAACGCGGGAACGACCGTCACGTTTGCCATAACTCCCGATACGGGCACGGGCGCGATCGACATAAGTGTTGAGGACGAGGGTATCGGTATGAACCAGGAGTCCGCAGCTCACGCGTTTGAACGGTTCTACCGCGCCGACAACGCACGCGATGCCGGCGCGCAGGGCTCGGGCCTGGGGCTTGCCATTGCTAAGTGGATTGTCGATAGCCATGGCGGCGCCATTGGCGTGACCTCGGTCGAGGGCGTCGGTAGCCGCTTTACGATTCGCCTGCCACGGTAGGAAGCCCCCTCGTGAATCGAGGTCTAATACTTTTCCGGAAAAGTGAACGAGCGTATTTGGACCCCTGAAGCATCCACATTTTTCGACGGGATAATCGCAGGATTCCAGCATCAAAACCGCAGGAAACGGTACCCTCAAAGTGTCGATGCTTCGGGGGTCCAATTCTGCTCGTTCACTTTTCCGGAAAAGTATTAGACCCCGATTTCATGTCCCCTCAAAAGGTCGCCCCCTCGGCAAAAAGGGATAGGGCCATGCGGCCCTATCCCTTTTTTCGTTATAGCAGCTTGCGCGCTACTCGCGACACAGGTGCACGGCGAAGCCGGCGAACTCGCGCTTAAAGTACACAAGCTTGGTGCCGCCGTCGGGCAGCAGCACGCGCGACTCCTCGTTGACCTCGAGCCCGTGCTCGGCAAACCACTTCTCGGCAGCATCGATGTCGTTGACGGCAAAGCCTATGTGGCCCTTGGCGCCACGACCGTTCTGCTTCATGATCTCGACCAGCGAGTCGTTAAAGTACGAAATCGGGGTCTCGCTGACGGGCAGGCCCATCATCGTCGAGAACAGCTCCGCGATCTCTAGGGCGTCTGCCGGGTCGGTGGCGTTAATGCCCACATGGGCAACGCGCATGCCAAAGAGCTCGACCGGGTTGGCGTTCTGCTCGTTCATACAGGCAGCGCCTACTGAGCCATGACGTCGAGAACGGCCTTCTCGGCAGCGACGCGGTTCATGCCGGTCATAAAGGGCACGCCGCTCACGTACGGGCAGGTGAGGCCCTCGGGGGCAACGGTGGTGGCGATCAGCAGGTCGGCGCCCTCGTCGCAAGCGTCCTTGGCCTCGGAAATGGCGCACTGCACGATCTCATACTTGCCGGCGTAACCGTTGGCGTCGAGCATGGTGGCGACCTTCTGGGCAACGAGCGTGGAAGTAGCAGCGCCAGCACCGCAAGCCAAAACGATCTTCTTCATAGGTAATGTCTCCCTTCATGGTTTACTTTAGGTAAGTGTACCGCAGCGAGCGATGGCGCTCGGCCTCGATGCACTTTTGTGCCAGTTTGCTTGCACGCTGCGTATAATACATCTAGTACGTTTTGTCATACCGCTTGTTTTACGAGCGACCGAGGAGCTCAATATGCCCGATTCCCGCACACTCTGGACCGTCGTCGTTGTCATCTGTATCGTCGTGTCGCTGCTCTTTAGCATCAAAAAACGCACCACGTTTAAACGCCTGCAGCGGCTCATGGCCGCCAAACAGTGGGACGAGTTCGATCGTTTGCTCGACGGCAAACTCACCAGCATGCTGTACCCGCGCTACAACCGCGACTACCTGCGCCTGAACTCCTATCTGCTGCGCGAGGACCACGAGCGCGCCGACGAGATGTTTGACCTGCTGCTGGGGCTCAACCTGCCCAAGATGCAGCGCGTCGATCTGGTGATCAAGGCCTTTAACTACTACGTTGGCCAGGAGGACCGCAAAAAGTCCAAGGAGCTGCTGCACGAGATCAAGGGCTTTGAGGGTGGCCAAGCCGAGGCAGTCGCGCACGAATGCCAGCTGATGTACGACACGATGATCCTCAAGCGCCACAACGACATTCCCGAGCTGGAGCGCATGCTCGAGGATGTCGGCAACGACCCGGTCAAGCGCTGCCGACTGGAGTACCTGCTGGCCCTGCAGTACCAAAACAAGGGCGACGAGGCAAAGTTCCAAGAGTTCCTCGAGAAGTCGGGCCAACACTCGATGGCCGTCAACGCGTAACGGACGGCTTGTGCTAGACTTCTAGTCTTACGGGGGCGTGGCGGAATTGGCATACGCAGGAGACTTAAAATCTCTCGCCGCAAGGATTGTGGGTTCGAGTCCCACCGCCCCTACCACGTATTGTTTACGAGCCCGTGTCCCTTTGGAATGCGGGCTCGCTTCTTTTGGACACCGTCAAGCCTCTAAGAAGTTGCGGTGGAATAGTTCCTGTTTTGGCAGTTTATCAGCCCATTTAGGAACTATTTCACCGCAACTTATGAGGGGATGGTTAAAGGACGCTGAGGCTGGGGGTCCAGGCGATGGTGGGGGTCGCGCCGTCGAGAACCTCGTTGATGGTGGCGGCCATTCCGGCGAGCAGGCTGTTCTCGCTTACAGTGAGCGCGTCGTAGCCGCCGGCTCGCATGAGCTCGCGAATCACCACAGCACCAGCCAGGATCACGCCCGCACGCTTGGGTTGCACGCCTGGCAACGCGGCGATGCCCGCGACATCCAGCGAGGACATGCGCTCGATAGCGTCCGAAACCTGGTCCAGCGAAAGCTCGCGCAGGTGCACAAAACTCGAATCATACGGCTCCAGCTCGTGAACGAGCGCAACGAGCGTGGTGACGGTGCCACCCACCGCGACCAGGCGCTCGGCTCGCTCAAAGTCGACAGGCAAGCTCTTAAAGTAGCCTGCAAACTGCTCGTTTGCCCACGCGCCAGCGGCGGCAAGCTCGCTGCCCGTTGGCGGCAGCGCCGAGAAAAACCGCTCCGTCACGCGGCGACAGCCGATGTCCAGCGAGCGCGTTCCCTCCAGCGCAAAGATCCCACGCTCCGGCGCATAGACGCCCGTCGCGAGCTCCGTGGATCCGCCACCCGAATCGGTAACAATGATGCGCTCGCCGGCAAAGTCGTGCGCCACGCCAAAAAACGTCAGGCGCGCCTCGACCTCGCCCGGAATCACCTGCGGCTCGAGCCCCAGCTCGCGCAGGCCGTCCAGCAGCAGCGCGGCATTGGACGCATCGCGCGCGGCGCTCGTGCACGTGGTGCAGATGCACGCGGCCCCAAAGGCACGGGCCTCGTCCACAAACATTCGGCACGCAGCGAGCACGCGCCCAACGGCCGCCTCGCAAAAGCGCCCCGTTGCGTCCACGCCCTCGCCCAAGTCGGTAATCTCGGTATGCTTGGACGATTCCACGATCGCCCCGTCCTCGACCTGGGCCAGCACCAGTCGCGACGACACCGTTCCCAGGTCAATCGCCGCCACCTTATATCGTTTGCAATTCGTCATTGCGGCCCCCCTCCGGGCGCTACTCGCCATTGGACACGACTGCCTGGCCCTCGACGCCGTTAAATCCAAACAGCATGTCGAGCGTCTGGATGTACCACGGCGCGTCCTTGCCGACCTCTTCGATTTCCTTGGCAACTTCGCTGGCCTTCTTGGCGTTCGACGACTTCTGGCTCGACGAGGTATCGGAATCGTCGTCCAGGCCCTGCACTTCAATCCTCTTCTCGCCGGGCATAACCAGACCCAGGTCCTCGGTCGCCGCGTCCTTAATGCCCTCCTCCGAGAGCAGCTTGTCGACGCTTTTTTGCAGGTCGTCATTATATTGCTCGCGAATCTCGACCTGCTTGGCCAAGATGTCGCTCGAGCGTTTTGCCACATACAGGTCGCGCACCGGGAAGTACAGGCTCACGAGCGCCAGGGCGACGACAATGCCAACAAACAGCCCTCGCTGGGGACCGTGGGTAAAATCATAGATTGCCTTGACCACCGCGTTATCGTTGGCGTAGTGCATAAAGTCCGAGCCCGAAAGACGGCTTGAGGGACGGCGCGGCTTGTCGGACGCCTGGGTCGAAGGGCGCGACGTATGCTTGGAACGCGATGGGCACACCGGACTGTCCGAGGAACTATTTGGCTGAGCATTGGGATGCGAAGTCGCCGGCGAGCTATA
Source organism: Collinsella sp. SGI.241 (assembly GCF_050312955.1). NCBI lineage: Bacteria > Bacillati > Actinomycetota > Coriobacteriia > Coriobacteriales > Coriobacteriaceae > Collinsella > Collinsella sp. SGI.241. The sequence continues at coordinate 12,121 of NZ_JBNPKM010000001.1, read as the reverse complement.
CCTGGAGCGATCAGCGCCAGCATAACCAGACCCGCCAAGCTGCACCGAATGCGCACGGCGAGGTGACGGTTCGCGCGAACCGGCGGAATAGTGCCTGTTGTCGTAAATCTGATCCATGTGCGCCTTGTGCGGTTGAGGTTTGTTTGCGCTAAGTCCTTTAGTTATAGCACGCGGGCGGACCAGCCGGACGAGCCGTAGGACAAATCCATTACTCGAGCGCGCGTGGTCGCCAACGGGCAAGTCGGCGGGGCGCCGCCCTTACGCCCCGCCGACCAACACCGTGTCCTACTCCTCTGCCTTTGCGGCATCCCACAGGTCGTTGAGCCCGTGGGTCGAAAGCTCGGCAAGATCAACATGGGCATCGGCCGCCATCTGCTCCATTGCGGCCCAACGGCGGCGGAACTTTGCCGTACTGGCACGAAGGGCGCTCTCGGCGTCGATGCCCTCCTTGCGCGCAACGTTGACCAGGGCAAAGAGCAGGTCGCCAAACTCCATCTCGCGCTCGGGCGAGCCGGGCTCCTCGGCCTCAAACTCGGCACGTTCCTCGGCGACCTCGTCCCACACGTCCTGGACCGTCTCCCACTCAAAGCCCACGGCAGCCGCCTTGCGCGACACCTTCTGAGCCTGCATCAGCGCCGGCAGATGCGTGGGCACGCCGTCGAGCAGGCCCTCGGGCGCAGCATCGCCCGCCGCCACGGCCTGGTCCTTGGCGGCCTTCTCGGCAAGCTTGACCTCGTCCCAAATCTTGAGCACCTCGTCGGAGTTGTCGGCATCCACATCGCCAAACACGTGCGGATGGCGGCGAATGAGCTTGGCGTCGATATCGCGCGCCACGTCGGCCAGCGTAAACTCGCCGGCGTCCGCCGCAATCTGTGCATGCAGCACGACTTGCATGAGCACATCGCCCAGCTCCTCGCGAAGATGGGCCGCGTCATCCGCCTCGATGCAGTCGAGCGCCTCGTAGGCCTCCTCGATCATGTTCTTGCCAATGCTCTGGTGCGTCTGCTCGCGGTCCCACGGGCAGCCGTCGGGCTGACGCAGGCGCCAGATAGTCTGTACCAGATGTTGTAACTCGGCCGATGCATCGACCAGCGTGGACAGGTCGCGCGAGCCTTCGGCATTTTGCTGAGCCATGTGCTCGGCCATGGTTAGTCCTCCTCCATGATCACATGGCGGAACGCGCCGCCCTCGTAGATACCATAGCTGTGCGTGCCGTCCTTGGGGATGCTCACGCTGCCGGGATTGAAGAGCCACAGACCCGGGTGTGCGGTGCTTTCCTCGTTGACCTTGACGTGCGTGTGGCCGTAGACGAGCGCGGAGCCCTCGGGCAGCGCGGGCGCGTGGTCGACGCTGTTGTGCATGCCGGCGCCAAAGACGTGGCCGTGCGTCAGGAACAGCTCGCGGCCGACCTCGTCGAACAGTGCGGAGTAGTCGGCCATGACGGGAAAGTCGAGAACCATCTGGTCGACCTCGGCGTCGCAGTTGCCGCGCACCGCGATAATGCGGTCGGCCAGGGCGTTGAGCAGCGGAATCACGCGCTTGGGAGCGTAGTCGCGCGGCAGGTCGTTGCGCGGACCATGATAAAGCAGGTCGCCCAGCAGGACGATGCGGTCGGGCTGCTCGGCTTCGATGGCGGCGCAGAGGCGCTCGGTCCAATATGCCGAGCCGTGGATGTCAGAAGCGATGAGGTATTTCATGGAGGTCCTTTCGGGGTGGGGTTGACGTGGCCGGGCGCGGAATGTCGCCACCAGCCGCGTTATTCAAATCACAGTGCCGCGCTCTGGGCCGCCTGCATCACGCGTTGGAGCGGCACATTGTGCTCACGGGCAAGGCGGGCGCAGTCTTCGTACTCGGGCGCCGCACGCTCACTGCCGTCGGGCAAGGTGGCCACCTTGACGGACACCTCGCCCCACGGCGTCGTTACGCGCTCAAAGTAGCGCGGCAGGCAAACGCGCTCCATAACCTGGCGGCGAATGCCATTGGTCGTGGTTTCCAAAAAGATGATCGTCTGCAGGCGCTCGATATCCTCGTGGGTGCAGATTACCTGCAACTGCCAGCCAGGACGGCCTTTCTTGCAATAGAGGGGCAGCCAGTGCACCTCGCGCGCGCCGGCCTCGCGCAGGCGGTCGGCGGCGTAGGCGAGCACCTCGGGCGACGCGTCGTCGATGTCGCACTCCAGCTTGACGATGGTTTCGGGCGCATCGGTCTCGCGGGACAGCGGAGATGTAGTTCCACGTTGCATACGGTCCGGCTCCTTTCCGCACGGGCTCGTTTTATTCACCCAAACGCTAGCACATCGCGAGCGGCGCAAGTGTGGCGGCGCGCGATGAGCGCGATTTTCCTTGTCTGCAAGAACCGACACTCCACCGCCTCGGCCAAACATGTACATCAGCCTCCAAACATGTCATTTTTTGTCGGTTTTGGAGGCTAAGGTACATGATTCGAAGCAAGGCCGATGTCGCGAGCCCGCCCTTATGCGCCGCCCGTCCTTTCCAGTCGATTTCGGCCCCCGGCGCGCACATCGCACTGGGGGCCGCGCCGTTACAATGGAGCAGATTCGCTTGACGTAAAGGAGCCGCCATGCCTGCTTGCCCGCTGGTCGATTGCCATACTCACACCTCGTTTTCGGACGGACACGCCTCGTTTGAAGACAACGTCCGCGCCGCTGCTGCGGCCGGTTGCCGCACCATGGTCTCGGCCGATCACCTTACCCTGCCTGCCAGCATGGATGCCACCTGCGAGGTACAGGTTGTCGAGGGCGACCTGCCGGCGCATCGTCTGGCTTTTGAGGATGCCCGCAAGCTTGCCGCGCAGATTGCGCCGGAGCTCGAGCTTGTCTATGGCTTTGAGTGCGATTGGTACGAAGGCTGCGAGCCTTTGGTTGAGCGCTGGTCCCGGGGCGCCGTCGTACGCCTGGGCAGCGTGCATTGGATTGGTAACCCGGGCAATATCATGGCAGGCGCTGCGGGCACGACGGGGACAGAGGGCGTCGCACGCCCCGATACGCCCGACTCACGCTGCGGCTGGATCGACGACGACACCAACCTGCACGTTTGGGAAAACTTAGGTGTGCGCGGCGTGTGGGAGTGCTATGTCGATGACTGGTGCCGCGCCTGCGAAAGCTCGCTCAATTTTGATGTGATGGCTCACCCCGACCTGGTCATGCGCTTTTCGAAGGAAGGCTTTGCGCCCGATTTTGACCCTGCACCGTTTTGGCAGCAGATGGCCGAGTGTGCGCACGATACGGGCCGCCGCGTTGAGGTCTCGACCGCCGCACCGCGCAAGGGGCTCGACGACTACTATCCCGCGACCGGCCTTTTGCGCTGCTTTGCCCATGCTGAGGCGCCCATTACCTTTGGCTCGGATGCGCACCGCGCCTGTGATATTTGCTGGAATATCCGCGAGGCCCAAGCCCATGCCTACGACTGCGGCTACCGAACCTTCGACATCCCCCACCCCACCGGCGAATGGGAGTCCATACCCCTCGCCTAGCCATCCCTTCATAAGTTGCGGTGAAATAGTTCCTGTTTATAGCCCCAAGACCGTCAAACAAGAACTATTCCACCGCAACTTCTATGGTCATCGGGGACGTTCTTTAACGACTAGTGGCGGCGGGCGTTGAGTTCGCCGGCCAGCTCGTCGAGGGTAATGCCGTAGCGCTCAAGCGTCACGAGCAGGTGGTAGACCAGGTCACCAGCCTCGTAGCGAATGTGATCATGGTCGTTATCCTTGCAGGCCATGATCACCTCGCTCGCCTCCTCGGCAAGCTTCTTGAGCAGCTCATCCTCCACATCGGTCAGCAGTCGAGCGGTATAGCTTTCCTGCGGCGACGCATCGCGACGACCGTGAATCACCTCGGCCAGCCCCGTTAGCGTCTCGCCGATATTTCCATCCTGAACATTTGCGGTACGCACACCCATGGTTCAATCCTTTCTGGTCGGCCAAGCGCCTGGTCGAGCGCCCGCCCTACGCGAGTTTCTTAAAGAAGCAGGTACGGTTGCCGGTATGGCAGGCCGGACCCGGCGAGTCGACCTTGACCAGCAGCGTGTCGCTATCGCAGTCGGCCCAGAGTTCACGAACCTCCTGCATGTTGCCACTCGTCGCGCCCTTGTTCCAGAGCTCCTGGCGACTGCGGCTCCAGAACCACGTGGTGCCGGTCTTGAGCGTCAGCCCCACCGACTCCTCGTTCATCCAGGCAACCATAAGCACCTCGCCGGTGTCATACTGCTGAACCACACAAGGAATCAGCCCGCGGGCGTCGTACGCAAGCTTTGAAGGATCGGTTATCTCTTCCATTTCTCTCCCCAAATTCAAACATCGCAGGTCGGCGAGGGTTGTCCAGGTGCCCGAGATTCCGAGCGACAAGCCCGACGACGCGTACTTAAGTACGCGAGGAGGGTTGGAGCCGGAAGGTCGGGTGCCTGGGCAAGCCGCAGCGCTAGAAGTCCAACCTGACAGGGATGCCTTGAGAGGCCATATACTCCTTCACCTGGCGAATGCTGAAGGTTCCAAAGTGAAAGACGCTCGCCGCCAGCACGGCGTCGGCCTCGCCCTCGATCACGCCCTCGGCAAAATGCTCGAGCGTGCCCACGCCGCCGCTCGCGATGACGGGGATTGGCACCGCGCGGGCTACGGCGCGGGTGAGCGCCAAATCAAAACCGGCCTTGGTGCCGTCGCGGTCCATGCTGGTGAGCAAGATCTCGCCGGCGCCGCGACGAGCCGCCTCCTCGGCCCACGCCACCGCGTCGATGCCCGTGGCGTTGCGACCTCCTGCGGTAAAGACCTCCCACTTGTCGGCACCGGATGCGCCGGGTAGGCCGACGCGCTTGGCATCGATCGCCACGACCACGGCCTGGCTGCCAAACGCCGCGGCAGCCTGGCTAATCAGCGACGGATCGCGCACGGCCGCCGAGTTGAGCGACACCTTGTCGGCACCGGCGGCAACCATGGTGCGCATGCCCGCCAGGTCGCGAAAGCCGCCGCCCACGGTATAGGGAATGGCGAGCTCCTCGGCCGCATGTGCCGCCATCTCGATGGTCGTCGCGCGGTTGTCGCTCGTGGCAGTAATGTCCAGGAAGACGACCTCGTCCGCACCCTCGCGGTCGTAGGCGCGGGCCAGTTCTACCGGATCGCCCGCATCGCGCAAGCTCACAAAGTTAACCCCCTTGACCACGCGGCCGTCCTTGACGTCCAGACAGGGAATTACGCGCTTGGTAAGCATGGGCTACTCCTCCCCTCGGGCGGCGGCCAACGCCTGGGCCAGCGTAAAGTTGCCCTCGTAAAGCGCACGGCCGGTAATGGCGCCTTCAATCGCGCCCTCACCCACCGCGGCCAGTGCGCGGATGTCGTCGAGCGTCGAGATGCCGCCCGAAGCCACGACGGGAAAGCCCGCGACCTCGGCCACATGGCGATACGCCGCCACATCGATACCCGTCTGCATGCCATCGCGCGCGATGTCGGTATACACCAGATGCTTAAAGCCCAGCTCGGAAAGCTGCGCCACGGCATCGTCGAGCGCCACACCTGCGCCGTCGCGCCAGCCGTTCACCTTGACCTGACCGTCTCGCGCGGCGATGTCTGCCACCAGCAACTCGCCAAAGCCTTGGGCTGCCACTTCGGCAAAACCCGGCTCGGTCACCAGCACGGTGCCCAGCGCGATACGGCATGCGCCGTAGCCTGCCAACTCGTCGATGCGCGCAAGCGAGCGGACGCCGCCGCCCACGTCCACGGACAGACCGTCGACGCCGCAGATGGCCTTAATCGCCGCCGAGTTGGCAGCGCGTGCGCCCTCGTCCTCGCCAAAGGCAGCGGACAGGTCGACGACGTGCACCCAGCTCGCGCCCTGTTCGGCAAACGTGCGGGCAACGGCCACGGGATCGTCGGAATATACCTTGCAGCGGCTGCGGTCACCGCGCTCCAGGCGCACGACCTTGCCGCCGATCAGATCGATTGCGGGAAACAGGATCATCGGCCAACCTCCTCGACGATGCTCACAAAGTTCTTAAGGATGCGCTGACCCAGCGCGGAGGATTTCTCGGGATGGAACTGGCAGCCCCACACGTTGCCATGGCGCACGATGCACGGGAAGCTCCGCGTATAGTGTGTGCACGCCAGCACATCGGCGGCATCGGCGTCGTCAGCCACCGCGTAGCTGTGGGTGAAGTACATGTTGGCACCCTCGGCAAAACCGGCAAGCAGCGGATCGGCCGCACCGGCGGGCGTCATGTGCACCTGGTCCCAGCCCACGTGCGGCACCTTCAGGCGGCTCGACTCCAAGCGCGTGCACGAACCGCGCATAATGCCCAGGCCATCGACCCAGGGACCGCCAGCCTGCTCGGGGGCGCTGCCGTCGGCGACCGCGCCCTCGTCCGCAGGCACGCCCTCGTTGCCGCGCTCAAAAAATAGCTGAAGGCCCAGGCAGATGCCGAACAGCGGGGTTCCGGCGGCAACGGCGTCGAGCACCGCGTCCGCCTCGCCGCTCTGGCGCATAAAGGCGATCGCGTCATAGAACGCACCCACGCCCGGGATGACCAGGCCGTCGGCGCGGCGGATCTGCTCCGGATCGTCCGACGTGCAGGCGGCGGCACCGGCGCGCACAAGCCCGCGCACGACGCTCGACAAGTTGCCCTTGTGGTAGTCGACCACCACGATCTTCGGTTCGCCCACGCGACCCTCCTTTTTCCCATTCAAAACCTGCCAAAAAGGGACAGGTTTATTTTGGTCGGTTAAACGTTCACCCACCGTATGAGACAGCATTTCCGCAGATAAAACCTGCCAAAATAAACCTGTCCCTTTTTGGCAGGCTACAGCGAGCCCTTGGTGCTGGGGATGCCCTGCACGCGGGGATCGAGCTCGCAGGCGTGGCGCATCGTGCGGCCCACGGCCTTAAAGGCGGCCTCGATAATGTGATGCGAGTTGCCGCCTGCGAGCTCGCGCACGTGCAGCGTGAGCTTGGCATCGCGCGCAAAGGCATAGAAGAACTCGACGGCCAGCTCGGTATCGAAGCTGCCCACACGTTCGGTCGGCACGGGCAGCTCGCAGTAGGCCTGGCCGCGACCCGAAATGTCCACGGCGGCCATCACGAGCGTCTCGTCCATGGCAATCGCCGCGTCTGCAAAGCGCGTAATACCCGCCTTGTCGCCCAGCGCTTGGCAAAACGCCTCACCCAGCACAATGCCCGTGTCCTCGACGGTATGGTGCGCGTCGACCTCCACGTCGCCTACTGCATGCACCGTCAAATCAAACAGGCCATGGCGGCCAAAGGCGTTGAGCATGTGGTCGAAAAACGGCACGCCGGTCGAGATGTCGCACACGCCGCATCCGTCCAGGTCGAGTTTGACAACAATGTCGGTCTCCCCCGTCTTGCGGGTCACCTCGGCATAACGGCTCATCTACATCTCCTCCTTCACCAGCGCGGCAAACGCAGCCAGCACCTCATCGTTTTCCTGCGGGGTGCCCACGGTAATGCGCAGACAGTCCGCAAGCCCCGGCGCGTAGCTAAAGTCGCGCACCAAAATCGAATACTCGTCGCGCAGGCGCTCACGCACGCGCGTAGCATGCGGCGTGCGCACGAGCACAAAGTTCGCCGCACTCGGCCATGCCTCCACGGGCAGACCCCCGGCAGCCATTGCGCGCAGGGCACACAGTTCGCGCTCGCGCTCGGATGCGACCTGTGCCACCACGGGAGCATACGCATCGCGGGCACGCACGCAGGCAAGCGCCGCCGCCTGGCTCAGCACGTTGACCGAATAGATCTGGCGAATCGCCGCAAACACGTCGATGACCTCGGGCGCCGCAATCACATAGCCCAGACGCGTGCCGGCGGCGCCAAACGACTTGGACAGCGTATGCAGGATCACCAGGTTGGGATGCTCGGCGATAAGTCCCTGCGCTGTGGTGGCCGCGCCAAACGAATCATCAGCAAACTCCACGTAGGCCTCGTCGACCATCACCACGCCGGGGCACGCATCGCACAGGGCCGCGACAAAGTCGAGCGGTGCCACGTCGCCCGTGGGGTTATTGGGCGAGGTCACGATTGCCAGGTTGCACTCGGGCGCCGCCGCGAGCACGGCAGCCTGGTCGAGCTCAAAGGTCGCGGGGTCTCGCCACACGTCGCGCACCTCGGTCTGGCAGAGCGACGCAAAGAACGCATACTCGCTAAAACACGGCGGGCAGTTGAGCAGGGTCCGCCCCGCGCCGCCAAACGCCAGCAGGTAGTTATAGAGCAGCTCGTCGCCGCCGTTGCCCACGCAGATATTCTCGCGCGCCACGCCATGCCAAGCGGCAAGCTCGTCGCGCAGGTCGTTCGACATGGGATCGGGGTAGCGGTTGAGCGGCGTGGCAGCCAGGGCGGCGTCGACCGCCTCGCGCACGCCAGCCGGCACAGGATAGGTGTTCTCGTTGGCCGAAAGGTTGATGCGCGTGGGCGTAAAGTTGGGATTGTAGGGCTCAATGCCAGCCAAGTAGGGCTGGACGAGCTCCTTCATGCGAGACGTCAGCTCGGCCATATTAGGCCTCCTCGCCAGTCGCGCCAGCGCCATCCGCGCTTGCAGCCGCTAGGTCCACACCCTCGGCGACCGTCGCCACGGCGTCGCCCGGCCAGGCGACCTTGGTCAGGTCGGCCGCGGCCAGAGACTCAGCACTCACGGCACCCTCGCCCTGCTCCAGCACACGGCGACGCAGTGCGGCGGAAAGCGCGTGTGCCCACAGGCCCTCGGCCTCGGCCAGGCGCTGCGTCGCGGGAGCGTCCGAGAGCAGGCCCTCGGGCGTATAGCAAATGACACTCGAGCGCTTGACGAATTCTTCGACCGAAAGCGGGTTGGAGAACATGGCCGTGCCGCCGGTCGGCAGCGTGTGGTTGGGGCCGGCAACATAATCGCCAAGCGGCTCGGAGCTCCAAGCGCCCACAAAGATGGCGCCGGCGTTGCGAATGCCGCCGAGCAGGCCCATCGCATCCTTGCAGTGCAGCTCCAGGTGCTCGGGCGCCACGGTGTTCACCGCCTCGACGGCAGCAGCCATATCGGCGGCCACCACGATGGTGCCCTCGTTGTCGAGCGAGGCGCGCGTGATCTCGGCACGCGGGGACTGTGCCACCAAAATGTCGATACCCGCCTCGACCTCGCGCGCAAACTGCTCGTCGCAGGTCACCAGATAGCAGGCTGCTAGCGGATCGTGCTCGGCCTGGGCCATCAGGTCGGCTGCGACCACCATGGGCTTAGCCGTGGCATCTGCCAGCACGCAGACCTCGGAGGGGCCGGCGACCATGTCGATGCCCACGTCGCCCGAGACAATCTGCTTGGCCGCGGCAACAAAGGCGTTGCCCGGACCGGTGATTTTGTCGACGCGCGGAATGGTCTCGGTACCGTACGCCAGCGCGGCCACGGCCTGGGCGCCGCCCACCATATAGATCTCGTCCACGCCGCCGAGCTTTGCCGCCGCGAGCGTGTAGGGACTGATCAGGCCGTCCTTTTGCGGCGGGGTCACCATGACCACGCGCTCAACGCCGGCCACCTTGGCGGGAATGGCATTCATGAGCACCGTGGAGGGATACTGCGCGCGACCGCCCGGCACGTAGATGCCGGCTGCCGCAAGCGGGGTCACCTTAACGCCGAGCATGGTGCCATCTGCACGCGTGGTAAACCAGCTCTGCTCGACCTCGCGCTGGTGGAACTCGCGAATCTGGCGCGCAGCCTTCTCGAGCGCCGCGACAAAGGCCGGATCGAGGCCCTCGAGCGCGGCATCGATCTGCTCTTGCGGCAGACGGAAGCTCTGCAGCTCAACACCGTCAAAACGCTGACAGTAGTCGCGCACCGCGGCATCGCCGTTGGCGCGCACGTTGGCCACGATATCGCGGGCGGCGTCGACGATGTTTTGCGGCAGCACGCCCTTACGGTTGAGCTGGTTGGTAACGAGACGCTCACCGGGAGCAAGCTTGATAGTCTTCATGTCGGTATCCCCTATCGGTCGAGGTTGTGTTCGAAAAACGAGAGGCCGGGCGGCGGCGCCCATCGGCCCGCAGCCCAGACGTTGGGGCGCCCGTGCGTGCTCGCGCTATTGTGCCGAGCCCGCAACGGGCTCAAAATGCTTGTCCTTAACGGCCGCCGCCAAGCGATCTGCCAGATTGCGTACGCGCGGATCCAAGCGAGCGGCACCCGGGTTGACAAAAAAGCGCGCCGTGCAGTCCATAATGCGGCCGGTGATGACCAAATCGTTGTCGCGCAGCGTGGCACCCGTGGCGGTAATATCCACGATACGGTCGGTCATGCCGACGATGGGGCCCAGCTCGATGTTACCGTGCAGCGAGACGATATCGGCGTTCACACCGCGCTCGGCATACCAGGCACTCGCGATGCGCGGATATTTGGTAGCCACGCGAAGCGACCCGCGGCGGGCATAGTTGCGCTCGGCCTGACCGGCGCGCCACGCGGGCTCCGCCTCGATAAAGGTGCACAGGCCATAGCCCAAGTCGACCAGCTGCAGCAGGTTGAGGTCGGCCTCGATGAGCGAATCCCAGCCGCAGATGCCGCAATCGGCGCCACCGCAGCCCACAAAGGCGGGCGCATCGCTGGGTCGCACGATAACAAACTCGATATCGCCGACCGTGCCCTCACCGGCACGCGTGTCGCGACCGCGCACAATCAGGTGACGGCCGGGGTCACGCAACTCAGAGACATCCAGGCCCGCGGCCTCGAGCACGTCGAGCGTGTCTGCCTTAAGCGAGCCCTTGGGCACGGCAATGCGCAGCGGACCCTCGGCGCCACGGCCCGCGGCGTGATCGCCGTCGGAAGCGGTGTCCTCTGCCGAGGTACGCGCGGCCTCCAGGCGCTCGAGCGAAAAGGCGAAGCCCGCCGCCGGCACCTCGATGCCGTCGCCAAATGCACCGGTAAAGATGGAGTCGTAGCGTCCGCCCGAACCGACCGGATCGGGCAAGCCGCCGGCATAGGCCTTAAAGACCAGGCCCGTGTAGTAATCGAAAGAGTTCATGATGGAGAAATCGAACGACAGCACCTGGGCGTCCTCGGGAGCCAAACCCTCGACCAGGGCACGCAGCTCGCGCGTCGGCGGCGCGGCGATACCGGCGGCCTCCAGCAGCGCGTCCACGCGGTCGAGCACCTCGGCACCACCGTGCAGGCGCGGCAGTTCGCTAATGGCGGCCTTGACGGCATCAGACTCGGTGCTGGCAGCCACGCGGGCATCGAGGCCCACAAAGTCGTTGGCATGCACGCAGCGCAGGGCCTCGGCTGCCAGCTCGCGATCCTCGCACGCCGCGAGCAGCTCCTTAAAAGGACGCACGCTACCTGCGATAATACGAGCATCGGGAAGCGCCAGCTTACGCACGGCCTCGGCCACCAGCGAAACAATCTCTACATCGCCCGCGGTATCGCCCGCACCGATAAGCTCAAAGCCCAGCTGCGTAAACTGACGCGAGCCACCGGCATTGCGCTGGCACTCGCGAACCACCGGCGCCTCGTAGCGAAGGCGCAGGGGCAAATCGGCCGCACGCATGCGGGTCGAAACCAGGCGCACGATCGGCAGCGTGTTGTCGGGACGGACCACCAGCAGGCGACCATCATCGTCAAAGAGCTTAAACGGCGTGTCCGCAATGCGGCCGCCCTCCTCGAGTGAGCCCTTGTCCTCGAGCAGTGGCGTCTCGACCGGCAGGTAATGATGCTCCCTAAAGCAGCCCTTCACCGTACATGCGATCTCCTCGCGCGCCTGAGCCTCCTCGGGCAATATGTCCCGGAATCCCCACGGTGTGGCCGTCATCTGGTGAGCCTCCTCATGCTGTGTTTCATATAGAACGAAAGACCGGCATAGCTCCGCCGGTCTTCTGGGTACTTTAGCATACTAGAGTGCTTGCGGGGAGAACCGTCCCCTTCGGCTCACAGCGTATTCATTTGGAAACATAGGGGTGGATTGCCCGCGGTCCCGCTCGCCCAGCGGAAAAGTTCACGGACGAGGACGAGGGCGGGGCCGGGGTGCTTGGTTTTGGAAGTGGGCTTCGCGAACTTCCAAAACCAAGCACCCCGGCCCCGCCCCGGCAATGTAATCTTGGCTGACCATAGTTAGATGCACGGCTTCTAAGGCAGCGTAAGCAAGGTCCCCATTACATAAAAAAGAA